>JAHJCZ010000182.1 GCA_018812705.1 Candidatus Omnitrophota bacterium | reverse complement strand
TGAAGTAGCATCTGGTAAAAGAATAGGAGAGATCCTGGAAGTTGTTCTTTACTGGAAAATCGATAATAATATTAACTTAAAAAAAGATGAATTAATGCTAGCGAAGCAGCTTGCTTTGCTATGAGATAGGAGTTGCTATATGAGCAGAATCGATAGAGTAAATCAGCAGGTAAAAAGAGAGATCAGTAAAATAATTCAGGCAGAGCTGTCAGACCCGAGGCTTGAATTTGTGTCTATTACAAGCGCAGATGTTAGCAAGGACCTAAGGAATGCCAGGGTATATTTTAGTGTTCTTGGTGATCAAAGCAGAGCAGAGGATGCTGCTTTAGGTCTTAACGGTGCTGGAGGAACAATAAGGGGATTTCTAAGCAGAAAATTGAATATGCGCAATACTCCGGAACTAAGATTTTACCATGACAAATCGATAGAGTATTCCAGCATGGTTGAGGAAACGTTAAAGGAGATAAATGATGAACATAACAGCGATCAATGAATTGATCAGAAAGAACGAAAGCTTTCTGGTGACAACGCATGTTAATCCTGACCCTGATGGGATTTGTTCACAGCTTGCCTTTGCTCAATATCTTAAGAGTAAAGGAAAGAAAGTAGCTATTATTAATAATGAAAAGATGCCGGTGAGATTCCATTTTCTTCCGGGAATAAAGCAGGCCAAGCATTTTCATGAAGGCATGACAAAAAAGTTTGATGTAGCCATTGTTTTGGATTGTGGTGAACCGAATAGAATTGGTAAAGTTAAAAAATTGATCAAAGAGGGTGTCAAGGTGGTAAATATTGACCATCATATCACTAATAGTTATTTTGGAGATGTGAACATAGTTGATGCAAAAGCGTCTTCAACTGCCGAGGTAGTATTTGAATATTTGAAGAAAGTTAAATTCGAGCTTACTAAGAATGTGGCCATTTGGCTCTATGCTGGCATAATGACCGATACAGGTTCTTTTCGTTACGAAACAACAACAGCCCGTACGCATGCTATTGCAGCAGAACTGATGAAGTTCAAGTTTTCAGTAACTGAGCTTTATCGTCATTTATATGAAATGGTCCCGATCGGAGACCTTCAAGCTTTTACCCAGGTCGTTACTCGCTTTGATGCATTATTTGGAGGGAAAGTCGTTTGTGTTGAGCTGCATAAAAAAGTATTATCAAAGTTCTCAGATAGTTTTGATCTTCGTGATACAATATTTAAATTTTTAAGGGCCATCAAAGGCGTTGAGGTTTATGTGATATTAACTGAGGTCAGTCGAAATAAAACAAGGGTCAATCTACGGTCATCAAGAAAGTTCGATGTTGCAAGATTGGCAAATGTTTTTGATGGCGGCGGTCATAAAAGAGCAAGCGGGTGTGCAATTGATAAGAATATCAAAGACGCAAGAACTAAAATAATCAGACAAATAAAGAAGGTCATATAATGAATGGCATAGTAGTTATCAACAAGCCAAACGGCATAACATCTCATGATGTCGTTGACAGTATAAGAAGGAAGTTCCGCATGAAACGTGTCGGCCATGCCGGGACGCTTGACCCTCTAGCGACTGGGGTTTTGGTATTGCTTTTGGGAAAAGCCACTAAATTATTCGATAAATTCGTTTCTTTTGACAAAGCCTACAGGGCAACAATGATCTTAGGGACAAAGACCATTTCGGCAGATACGCAAGGCGAGATTATTGAAACAAAAGCCTTTGACCATATTACAAAAGAGCAAATAAAAGAAGTATTTGAAAGATTTAAAGGAGATATAGAGCAATTGCCGCCAATGGTTTCAGCAGTAAAGATCGGTGGTAAGAGACTTTATGCATTAGCAAGAAAAGGCATTAAAGTTGAGAGAAAGCCCAGGAACATCAGGATCGATCGCCTGGAGATCGAAGAAATTGATCTTCCTAACGTAAAGTTCTATATGGAATGCTCAAAAGGGACTTTTGTTAGGCAATTAGCTGATGATGTCGGAGATGCTTTAGGTTGCGGTGCTTGTATATCACATATACAGAGAACAAAAGTTGGGCCATTTAATATTGAAGAAGCAGTAACGATCGAGGATCTAAATGAAGATCATATACGAGCTTGGACAGCTTAAAAAGCCTTTAAAGGACTCTGTTATGGCCATCGGAGTTTTTGATGGAGTTCATAAAGGGCATCAAATGCTTATTAAAAAAGCAGTTAAGAAAGCTAAGTTGCTAGGAACAGAATCTGTGGTAATGACATTTTCGCCACACCCCGTTTCTGTTCTTCATCCCAAATTTGAATTATCCCTTATAACTTCTCTTGAACATAAAACAAAACTTATTGAGGCTTTGGAAGTTGATATTTTAATTGTTGTTAAGTTTACAAGGGCCTTTGCCTTTCAATCACCGGATAGTTTTATTGAAAAATATATTGTTAATAAGCTTAACCCAAAGGAGATATATGTTGGGGATGATTTTCGCTTTGGAAGCGGAAGGATCGGCGAGATTGAAATATTTAAATCACTAGCCAAACCTTATGGTTTTAAAGTTAATGTTTTGAAGATAGTTAAAAATGATAATAATAAAGTTAGTAGCACTAACATTCGTAACTTGATCAAGAGTGGGGACCTAAATAAAGCTAAAAAACTTCTTGGTCGTTATGTTTCTCTTGAAGGTACGGTCGTTAAAGGAGATGCAAGAGGCAGAAAGCTTGGATTTCCGACGGCAAATATCATTCCGGATAAAGAGGTAATTCCTCCGCTGGGGGTTTATGCGGCTATTGTTACTATTGATGATATGAAATATAAGGGTGTGACAAATGTGGGTTTATGCCCTGTTTTCAGAAAGAATGCGGAGAATGTTACAGTTGAAACGTTCATTTTTGATTTTAATAAATTAGTTTACAGTAAAGTTATAGAGATCGCTTTTGTTAAGAAAATGCGTGATGAATTGAATTTCAAAACGCAAGATGAACTTGTTGAACAGATGAAGAAAGATGAATCTAAGGCAAGAAGAATTTTATTAAGGGAGGCAGCTATATGAGATTTAAAACAAAATATGTTGGGATCAGCTTTTTGGTTTTCTCTTTCTTTCTGAATTTATTAAGTTGCCATGGTTCTTTTGCACAGAACGATCTGCCAAAGAAGTATAACGTTCTTGTGCTTGAGTCTTATCATCGTACTTTGTCGTGGACTGATTCAATTGATAAAAGCATAGAAGATTATTTTCGGAAGTCAGGCCAATCTGTTACTTTTCAAATTGAATACATGGATACTAAGAGATTTTATGACGATCAATACAAAAAGCAGCTTTTTGATATTTACAAGTATAAGTATAAGCTGAATGAATTTGATCTGATCATAAGTGTTGATAATAATGCCTTTGATTTTCTTGTTGAATACAGGAACGCACTGTTCGGTAAAATCCCTGTTGTCTTCTGCGGAGTAAATGATTTTAAAGATTCGATGTTAAATGGTGTAGAGCTTTTTACGGGAACAGTTGAAGATATCGGTTTTAAGGAGACAATTGATCTTGCGCTTTATCTCCATCCAGAAACAAAGAATATAGTTATTTATGAAACTGATACCGTAACTTATAAGGCAAATAAATCATCTATAAATAGAATAGAAGATGGTTATAAGGATAGGGTGAAGTTCAGTTATGTCAAAAATGCAAATATAGAGCTGATAGAAGAACATGCCCCCACGCTTAAAAACGGAACTTTGATCTTAATTATATCCTCTATGAAAGATGCTTCTGGAACAATATTGTCTTTTGAAGAATATAGTTATAGAACAAGCAAAGCAGCAAAAGTTCCTCTTTATAGTTTTTGGGATTTTAATATTGGGCATGGCGTTGTTGGGGGAAAAGTTATTAGTGGAAAAGCCCAGGGTGAAACGGCTGCAAGAATTGCCTTGAAAATTCTTAACGGTGCAGATCCCATAAAAATTGAAATAATTAAGAAAAGCCCTAATACGTATATGTTTGATCAAGAACAGTTAGAAAGATTTCATATAGATGCTTCTAGATTGCCTGAGGAAAGCATTATTATGAACAGACAAGAAAGATCATACGAAAAATATTATAATGTTGTGTTTAAGATCCTTGGCGTGTTTGTTTTTCTTTTTATTTTGATATTGCTTTTGATCGTTGATATTGAAGGAAGAAAAAGAACGGAGGCTGTTTTAAGGACAAGTGAGAAAAGATTCAGGGAAATAATTGAATCATCAAGTGATTGGATATGGGAAGTGGACAGTAATGGTGTTTATACGTATGTAAGCCCTATGGTAAAAGATATTCTTGGATATGATCCTTACGAAGTTATGGGAAAAACCTCTTTTGATTTTATGACGGATGAAGAAGCTGAAAGGGTGTTTGATGTCTTTGATAATATTATCAAGAAAAAAGGCAATATGGAATCTGTTGAGAGCACTTGTATCCATAAGAATGGGCAGGAAGTTGTCCTCGAGACAAATGGAGTCCCAATACTTGATAATGAAGGGCATCTTCGTGGATACAGAGGTGTTGACAGAGATATTACGAAACGTAAAAAGGCTGAAAATGAGCTCAGGGATAGTGAAGAAAAATTCCATAAAACATTTTACACGGGTTCTGCGGCAATGATCATTAGTGAGCTGGATACGGGGGAAATAATTGATGTTAATGGTATGTTTCTTGAAAGTATGAGGTTTGAAAAGAATGAAGTGATTGGAAGAACCTCAAAGGAGTTGGGAATATTTTGCGATTATTCTGATAGGGAGAAAATGAAGAATATGATGATTGAGAACGGGTTTGTTAGGAATTTAGAGATCAGGGTCAAGACAAATAAAGGTGAAGAACGATTAGGCCTGCTTTCTTCAGATTTTATCCATATACAGGACAAAAAAGTTTTATTAACGATCGTGACTGATATTACTGAATTAAAGAGATCTCAGGAATTGATGGTCCAGTCCGAGAAGATGTTGTCCGTAGGTGGCCTTGCGGCAGGTATTGCCCACGAGATCAACAATCCTTTAGCCGGGATCTTGCAGAATATACAGCTGATACGAAATCGTTTTAAAAAAGAAAAAGAGAAGAACGCGGACATTGCTAACGAATTTGGTCTGGACCTTAATGCCCTTGAAGAGTATATGCAAAAAAGGGATATTAACAAGATGATGGACCTTATCGTTGATTCTGGAAAACGCGCTGCAAAGATCGTTAACAATATATTGAGTTTTAGTCGCAAGACAGAGGAAGACTTTGGCCTGAACAATATTCCTAAGATCCTTGATGAATCTATTGAGCTTGCAAGCAGTGATTATGATCTTAAGAAAAAATATGATTTTAAGAATATAAAGATCATTCGTGAATGCCAGGATGAGGGTTGCACGCTACCTTGTGAAGGCAGCCAGATACAGCAAGTATTCTTCAATATCTTAAGAAATGGCGCAGAGGCCATGAAGGCTTCTGTCGACCCTAAATTCATTATTCGCATGTATCATAAGCATGATATGTTTGTTGTTGAGTTTGAAGATAATGGTACTGGTCTGGAAGAAAATATAGCAAGAAGAGTGTTTGAGCCCTTCTTTACAACTAAGGCTGTCGGTGAGGGAACAGGATTAGGCTTATCTGTTTCATATTTTATTGTTGTTGATAAACACAACGGAAAGTTGGAGGTTGAATCTGTTTTGGGAAAGGGAACTAAGTTCAGAGTTTCTTTGCCTAAAAACCATAAAAAAATTTCGTAAATAATAAGAATAATGTTGCGAGGCCTATCTGGTTATTTTATATTTTCTATCATACAAGATATTATATTCCTCAGTATCCATATCTATTCTAGGCAAGGATAGTTCTTTTCTGCCATAAATAATAAATGTTTTCTTTTTGTTTTGATTTAAGTCCTTAGTGTAAATATTTGCTTTTATTTCAAATTCTGAAAATTTGTCCAGTTCTTCTTTGTTTTCAGGATCAGTTGCAATAATATCTATTTTGTCGACATTTTCCTCGAACAAGCTTAGCTTTCGCTGATCAAGAATTTTGGAGAAGACTGTGTTTTTACCTAAATAGTATTTTTCCAGGAAACTCCTAAAGTTTTCATCAAATACAAAGACCTCTTTATCATCAGCAACATATTCTCTCAAATAATAACTAAGGGTTTTATATCCAACATCATAGTAATATGCGCTGCGATACTTAAAAGGTTCTTCTAAAAATGGATTTTTGGGAGTGACAAAATATTTTCCCAGGTCAAATTGGAAAACTTTATAACATGAGGCAAAGAACAAATAAATGAACACAGCGGCTAACACGCTCACAAAGGCCAGCTTTTTCTTTTTTGTATTTTTCCCAAAAAACGATTCGTGCAATTTATCATAAAAAAATAATGCTGCATAAATAGAGATCGGCACCATGCCAAAGCTCACATAAGTGCTCATAACAGGATCAAAAAATAATTCAATAATAAGAAAAGGCGCAAAATATAATATTCCCCAAATATAGAATATCGATATTTTTGTTCTGTTCTTTATTTCTTTTATGCCAAAAGGAATAGAATATACAACTAAAAGCAACCATAAATTCCAAACAGACAAGCCTTTAACAACATAAAAATCATTTAAAGAGTGTGCGAAAGGTAAATAATTAACGAATTGCAGTTTAAACAAATGATGCCCGAGGGTAGTTTGAACATAATAAAAGATAGGCTCGTCAATATTGAAAAAGTTATCGCTTATCCATAAATAATAGTCTGTTTTTTTCAAATAAATAATTAGCAGGAGAAATTGCAGGAAGACACAAATTGATGGCAAGATAAAAAATTTATTTAGGAAAACATCCTTCAGTGAAAAAAACTTGTTTTCTTCCTTAACATAAATATATGCCGTCCAAATAAGAATAATAAAAATGAACGGGAACAAAACATGGGTCATTACATAAAAAGCTAAAGATAAAGAAAACAAAGCTCCATCGCTCCAATTTTTTGACATTAAATATCTAACAAAGGAATAAATAGATAAAAATGCCAAAAAAACATAACCACATTCATACCCGTAAGCGTATCGTGACGAGATAATATGAGAAGGTAGAAGACAAATTATTGCAGTTGCAACCAGAGCCTGTTTATCCCCAAGCATTCGTTTTAGCATAAAATATATTAACAATACTGTTAATATGCCGACCAAAGATATTGGGAATATCCACCAGAATTCGGTAACAGGTATACCTAAAAACAACAAGATCCTAAAAAATGTTTCTGAGATAAATGGAGTGAAAAAACCATATGAGTGGAAGAAAACCCAAAAAATATTTTTGCTTCCCATAATAAGCCCCGATAAGATCGGAGAATCCCATTCGTGAAATGTCCGGCCAATAGCATATAATCTAAAAAATGATGCCAGGATGATAATGCCAAGTAAGTATATTTTGCTTTTTATGCTTTTTTCGCGCATTGAATAAGGGTCTTTCTTATTTCTTTATGGGAAAAACAAGCTCTGATATTTTTATTTAATCATACCAGAAGTGTGCTATTAAGGTGGATATTTCCCAAAATAATGCAGCCTATAAAACGATGCAATTATTTCATAAAAGGCTATTAAAGTCATGTTTTGTCCTTATTTAAAGCTTTTTTCATGTTTAAAGTGAAAAGAAGGAGCCTGATCGTGGCGATTAAAACAAGATTACAGAGAAATATTGTTAAAAGCCGATCTATTTGATCTTAATTAATTTATATGCTCATTGGGCTTAATTATTTTGCTCTAATTTAATAGAAGTAAATAATTTGCAAGAAATCCTTTAAAATAAAATATTACCCCTTATTTTATTGACTTTCATATTTAATATATGTATACTGTGAATCGTAATGGTGTAAAGTGGAGTGAAGTGGTTATCAGGGTAAAAATATTTTGCTTATCTGCTTTTATTATTAAATTTGGAGAATTAATAATGTTTTATGGCGAATTCAAACATAGCATTGATGAAAAAGGGCGAGTTATACTTCCGTCAAAGTTCCGAGATGTCTCTAGAGAATATGCTATTGAAAAATTCTTTCTTACCCGTGGCTTAGATAAATGTATTTTCATGTTCGGTGAAAATGAATGGACTGCTCAAGAAGAGAAATTTAAAAAAGCCTCTTTCACAAAAAAAGAAAACAGAAATTTTAACAGAATGTTTTTCGCCGGTGCTGTTGATGTTTTTCCTGACAAGCAAGGCAGATTCATAATTCCTCAGTATTTAAAAGATTACGCCAGTATATCAAAAGATATTGTTGTGATCGGTGTTTCAAACAGGATCGAGATTTGGGATAGGAACAAGTGGAGCGATTTCTATTCTAATTCAAGTGATTCGTTCGAGCAGGTAGCAGAAAATATTTTAGATCTTTAGTCCTAATAATTATATCTCTAAATATGCCTCAATTAGCTATAGAACAAACAAAGGATGAGATGACGGAATCTTACGGAGTGAAATCTATACATATTCCGGTGATGCTTCAGGAGGTGCTTGAATACCTAAGGCCCCAAGAAGGCAATGTTTTTCTCGACGGGACAATAGGCTTAGGAGGGCACGCTGAAAGTATTCTTGAGGCTATCGGTGAAAAAGGGCGTCTGATCGGTATCGACCGGGACCAGAATGCGCTGAGTCTTGCTGAGAAAAGATTAGAGAAGTACGCGAAGCAGTGTAATTTTATTTACGGGAATTTCAGGGATTTTGACAAGATCTCTAAAGATCTCGGTATCAGGAACCTCGATGGTATCTTGCTGGACATTGGTGTTTCAAGTCTGCAGCTTGATAATCCTGACAGGGGATTTAATATCAGAGCGGAAGGGCCGCTTGATATGCGCATGGACCAGAACGGAAAAATATCTGCATATGACCTTGTTAACTCCTTATCTGAAAAAGAGATTGCAATTATATTAAAAGATTTTGGAGAAGAGCGGTTTGCTAGCCGTATTGCCAGGGTTCTCGTTGAAAATAGACATAAAAAACCAATAGACTCTACCAGAGAGTTGCGTCATCTAATTATGCGCGCAATGCCTTACAGAAAAAAGAGGGAAAAGATACATCCTGCAACCAGGAGTTTTCAGGCTTTTAGGATCGCAGTTAACAGAGAGCTTGATGCTCTTGATAAAGCTTTAGATAAATGCGTGGATATGTTAAAGCCTTCAGGCAGGATCGGCGTAATATCGTTTCATTCTCTCGAAGACAGGATCGTTAAAGTTAAATTTAGGGATTTTGCAAAAGAAGATAAATTAAAACTAATTGTGAAAAAACCATTACGGCCTTCAGAAAAAGAGATAGATCAAAATCCTCGATGTCGAAGCGCGCGTTTAAGGATTGCCGAAAGGATATAAATGAGACTTGCTAAGCTTATAAAATTTATGTGTATTATTACGGCATTGGCATTAATATACATTCATATACAAATGCAGATAACAGATTTTGCTTATCAGGGAATAAAAAAGGACGGGCGCATAAAAGAATTAATAGAGGAGAACGGTAATATTTCATACGCAGTATCTACTTTAAAGTCGGCAAATTATTTGGGATTGAAAATGTTTAATGAAGATTCTGATATGCAGTATATTGATCAGGATAATATTGTGCAGATCTCAACATCGGTAGGACTTGACGACGCGAAAATTGCAGTTAAGAAAGCCGGCTTTAATAAAATGCCCAATCAATTGTTAAGCCTTTTGTCTTTCGGCTCCCAAGCTGAGGCAAAACAGCGATAATCCATGATCTGGATCAGTTTGAAAATCAATCCACAGTACGTTTTGTTCCGAAAAACAATAAAATATTTAGAGTTTAATAAAAGTGCAAATTAGAAAACACGTTCTACGATTCAGTATTACCTTTTTAATCCTCATTATTTGTCTTTTCACTTTTTTGATCAAGCTCATCTTAATACAGGTATTTAATTCTTCACATTTGACAGGGATAGCAGAAAAGCAGCAAAAACATCTTTTGGAAATTGAGGCGGTTCGAGGAAGTATTTATGACAGGAATATGCATCCGTTAGCGTTCAATGTTTCTGTACATTCGCTTTTTGTGAATCCTAAAGCGATGACGAAGGAAAATAAACTGAGAGTTGAAAACGAACTTTCGACGCTACTTAATATGGAGCCTTCGTTCATAAAGGAGCGTTTAAGCAGGGATAAGTATTTTGTTTGGCTCAAAAGGAAGATGCCTTCAGAAATTGTCGAGAAGATCAAAGCGCTGAAGATAAATGGGCTTAAGTTCAGGAAAGAAAGTAAGCGATATTATCCCAATGGAAGTCTGGGCGCTCACATTATAGGATTTGCCGGAACAGACAATGACGGGCTCGAGGGACTCGAACTTTATTATAATAAAGAACTAAAGGGCAAGCCGGGCCAAGTGCGGATCTTAAGGGATGCTAAACAAAGAGAGCTGATGATCGAAAGCAGTTTTGTCCCGCCGCTGGAGGGTTTTCATTTAGTTTTAACAATTGATGAAACTATTCAATATATTGCAGAGAAGGCTCTGGAAAGCATGTTCCTGAAACATAAGGCTAAATCGGGAAGCGTTATCGTTATGGACGTCAAGACGGGCGAGATACTAGCGCTTGCAAATTTGCCTACATATGATCTCGGGGACGTTGAAAAGAGCAGTCCTGAAAGCAGGACGAACAGGGCAATAAGCTATCTTTATGAGCCGGGTTCTGTTTTTAAGATAGTTACTGCAGCGGCAGCTCTTGAAGAAGAAAAGTTCGACGAGAAGGATATTATATTTTGCGAGAACGGCAAGTACAAGGTTTCAAGGAACATATTGACTGACCACACTCCGCACGGAAAACTTACTTTCTCGGAAGTTTTTGAAGTGTCCAGTAATATCGGTGTTGTCAAGATCGCTCAGGAGCTTGGATCAAGTATTATCTATAAATATGCAAGCAGGTTTCGCTTTGGCAAGATGACAGGCATTGGTCTTAGAGGAGAAGTTGCAGGATGGCTGAAAAAACCTTCAATTTGGTCTAAGACCACGATAGGCGCGATACCGATTGGTTATGAGGTAACGGTTACTCCTTTGCAGCTAATTTGCGCTCTTTCAAGTATTGCGAATGATGGCGTGTTTATGAAGCCTTTTGTGGTAAAATATATCAAAGATAATCAGGATCAGATCATTCAGTCATTTAACCCTCAGGTTCTGGACCGCGTTATTAGTGTAGACACGGCAAGAAGGATAAAAAAGATACTAGTTCAGGTCGTAGAAAAGGGAACTGCTAAAAGGGCAAAGATCAAAGGAATAAAAGTAGCAGGCAAAACAGGGACTGCAAGAAAAGTTATTGATGGCAAGTACGCACAGGGTAAATATTATGCTACTTTTATGGGTTTTGCGCCGGCAGATGATCCTAGAATAGCAGCGATAGCTGTTATGGATGAGCCTCATCCAAGTTATTTTGGCGGGACAGTTTCAGCTCCGGTCGTAAAAGAAGTTTTAGAAAATTCATTAAAATATTTAGGAAGCTTGGAGTAGAAAATAAATGCTTTTAAAAGATATATTCAAAAATATTATTGATATTAATGAAATAAAAAAATACCAGGATATTGATATAAGGTCAATTTGCTGTGATTCGAGGGATATAAAAGAAGATTCAATGTTCATTGCCCTTAAGGGAGGCAAGTATAATGGCGCGGATTATTCTCTTGAGGCTATTTCTAAAGGTGCAAGTGTTGTTGTGATGAACAAAAGTGAAATGCCCTCTAAAACATTTGATAATGGGTGTTATGTTTACGTTGAAGATACAAATAAGATGGTAAAGAGCATAGCTGAAAGATTCTATGATAATCCTTCTAAGAAGATCAAAACGATCGGCATTACAGGGACGAATGGAAAAACAACTATTTCATATTTAATAGAGTCCATCTTAAAGGCTTCCGGTAAAAAATGCGGGGTTATTGGGACTATTAATTATCGTATCGGGGACAAAGAAAAACCTGCAATTAATACTACGCCAGGCATATTAGAAAATCAGCAGTTATTGTCTGAAATGGTTGAGGCGAAGCTTGATTATTGCATAATGGAAGTGTCGTCGCATGCATTATCTCAGGGAAGGGTAGACCTGATAAATTTTCACGCCGCAGTTTTTACGAACCTGACAAATGAACATCTTGATTATCATAAAACAAAAGAGAATTATTTTGATGCAAAGGCAAAATTATTTCAGAACCTTTTATCAGATAAAACATCTGTAGTGAATATAGATGATGAATTTGGAGAGAAGCTTGTTTTGATGACACAGTCAAGAGTATTGACCTATGGGGTAGAGCATAATGCAGATCTAAGGGCGATTGATATAAAGTTGAGCCAGGATCAGACCACGTTCAAGATAAAGTATGAATTAATGGATATTGCTATAAAAACAAGCTTGATCGGAATGCACAATGTGCAAAATATCCTTGCGGCTGCGGCTATTTGTTTAACAGAAGGAGTTAGTTCATCTGCAGTTAAGGAAGGCATAGAGAATTTAAAAGTAGTTCCTGGAAGATTGGAGAAAATAGATTATGGTCAGGGTTTTGATGTATTTATTGATTATGCCCATACTAAAGATGCATTGGAAAACGTGCTTGAATCTTTAAATACTATTAGTGGTTCACGTTTGATTCTTGTCTTTGGTTGCGGTGGTGATAGAGATAGGCAAAAAAGATCAGAGATGGGTGAGGTAGCCTCCCGTTGCGCAGATTTTTCAATAATCACGACAGATAATCCAAGAGGAGAAGACCCGAAAGCTATTGTGCATCAGATCCTTAGTGGTTTTCAAGGTGATCATTATATAGTCGAGATAGACAGGAAAGAAGCGATCAAGAAAGCACTTAAGATGGCAGAGGAAGGAGACATTGTCCTTCTTGCAGGAAAAGGCCATGAGTTATACCAGATAGTTAAAAACCAGAAAATTGATTTTGACGAACATAAAATAATTTCCGAGCTTTTGTATGATAACGATAAATGAAATTGTAAAAGCCACTTCAGGCAAGCTGGTCAGAGGTGTCGCTGGCAAAAAAAACCTTAGGATATCGATCGATTCAAGGTCGATAAAGCCAGGCGAAGTTTTTGTTGCTGTTCGAGGCAAGAATTTTGACGGTCATAAATTTATTTATGATGTTATCTCAAAAGGTGCCGCCGGTATTGTTTCTTCAAAAAAGATAATGTGGATCCCTTCAAATTTCAGAGGGAAAACACCTCCCGAGATCCCAGTTATAAAAGTCAAAGATACTAACAAGGCCTTGGGTGATATTGCAGGATTTTATCGTCGTAAATTTGATATTCCTGTTGTTGCGATAACTGGAAGTGTCGGAAAGACCAGCACAAAAGAGATAGCATCAAATGTCCTTATGAAAAAGTACCCTGTTTTAAAGAACACTAAGACCGAGAACAACATGTTCGGGGTTTCTTTGACATTATTGAACCTTAATAAGCTACATAAAGCAGCAGTTATAGAGTTCGGCACCAATCATTTTGGGGAAATTGCAGTATTGTCGAAGATAGCAAGGCCGACGATCGCGATCTTTACCAATATCGGTGAATCTCATCTTCAGCATCTTCAAACGCCAGCAGGGGTTTTTAGGGAAAAGTTCCAATTGGTGAAATATATGGACAAGAACGGCGTTATTATTTTTAATGCGGATGACGAGCATTTGAGCTCGCTCTTAAAAAAGAACCTATCCCAAAAAACAATTACTTTTGGAATAGAGAAAAAAGCTGATTTTCAAGCAGTCAAAATTGAAAAAAAAGGTGGCAAGATAACCTTTGCTGTTAGCGGGAAAAAGTATTGCTTAAATACCTTTGTTGAGCATAATATCTACAATGCCCTTGCGGCTATTTGCTGTGGTTCCTTAAATAATATAGGATATAATTCGATCCTGACAGGTATTAAAACGCCCACTGATTGTCAGGGCCGCCAAAAGATCCGTAAATTTGGAAAGATAACGGTCATTGATGATACCTACAATTCTAATCCTCTTTCTTTTAAAAGTGCCATACGAACATTAGGTGGCCTAAAAGCAAAGGGTAAAAAGATCATTGTTTGTTCGGATATGTTAGAGCTTGGTAGTGCTGCGAAACAACTGCATGAAAATATGTCAAAAGATATTGAAGCTGCAGGTATTGATCTGGTAGTTACTTTCGGGAGTTTAGCAAAGCATATAACAAATGCATTAAAAAATTCCCGGATAACAAAGGCTACACACTATAATTCAATAGAAGCTGTAAAAAGAAGAGTAAAGGTCCTTTGTAATGATGGTGATATTGTCCTGGTGAAAGGTTCCAGAAGTACAAACATGGAGAGAATCGTTGAGTTTCTTGAAAAGAACGAGGATTAAGCAAGAATATGTTTTTTTATTTAGCACAATTTAAAGATCAGATATCATTCCTGAATTTATTCAGATACATCACTTTCCGTACGGGTATGGCGGCGGTTACGACTTTTTTAATGTGCCTTGTATTTGGCCCGTATTTGATCAATAAGCTGAAGAAGATGAATATCGGTGAGAATGCTAGGAGAGAAGATTGTCCCGTCCTAGATCAATTTAATGATGCTAAAGAAGGCACGCCGACGATGGGAGGGATATTCATTGTAGGAAGCATTCTTCTGTCGGTTTTTCTTTGGGCAGACATTTCAAACCCATATATCAGGCTTTCGGCTTTTACTTGTCTTTGGCTTGCAGTTTTAGGCTGGGCCGATGATTATGTGAAGCTTACCCAAAAACCAAAGAAGGGCGTCTCGAAGAAGACAAAACTTATTTGGCAGATAATGATAGGGTGTTTTATCGGTTCGTACGTTTACTTTAGCCCTGCTATTTCAACTAAGCTTAATGTCCCTTTTCTGAAAAATGTAGTTATTGATATGGGGATATTCTATGTTCCTTTTGTTGCTCTGATCATTGTCGGCACTTCTAATGCAGTAAATCTTACCGACGGCCTCGATGGGCTTGCGATCGGTTGTGTTTTGATATTTACCGTTACGCTGGCCATTCTTTGTTATATTACCGGTAACATAAATTTTAGTGAATATTTGTTGCTTCCTTTTGTTAATGGTTCAGGTGAGCTGACTGTTTTTTGTGCGGCTATAATCGGCGCGTGTTTAGGGTTCTTATGGTTCAATTGTTATCCTGCCAGCGTCTTTATGGGTGATGTCGGTTCATTATCGCTTGGCGGAACAGTGGGGGTTATCGCGGTCATTATAAAGAAAGAACTGCTATTGGTAATACTCGGGGGTGTTTTTGTCATTGAAGTCGGGTCTGTAATATTACAGATACTTTCAGTAAAGATAAGAGGCAAGAAAATCTTCAAAGTATCGCCACTGCATCATCATTTGCAGCTTTCCGGCTGGAAGGAATCAAAGATAATTATCAGGTTTTGGATATTGGCAATAATTCTGGCCTTCATTACACTAACCACGCTTAAGATAAGATAATTTAATTGTTGAATATTAATAATAAAACAGTAACGATAATCGGTGCTAAAAAGAGCGGGATCGCTCTTGCGAGATTGATCTCTGAGCTTGGAGGCAAGCCAAAGATATCCGAGGGGCGCTCAATAATGGAGCTTGGGCTGGAGCTTGATGAATTGCAAAGCCTTCAAAAATTGGATTATTTTCATTTCGAGCTCGGAGGCAATTCCAAAGAATTTATTGAAGACAGCGATATTGTAGTTTTAAGCCCTGGTGTGAGATTTGATTCTGATATAGTTAAGTTCGCTATCGAAAAAAGGATATGTGTTCTTGGCGAAATTGAATTTGCAGCACAGTTCTGCAGCAAGCCTATCATTGCTGTTACAGGCAGCAATGGCAAGACGACGGTTGTTACCTTGATAACTAAGGTGATCGAGGCTGCAGGGATGAAAGCCTGTCTCTGCGGAAATGTTGGCTTGCCTTTTTCAGAACATGTCCTTCACTTAGATGATATTGATTATGTTGTTCTAGAGGTAAGTTCATTTCAAATGGAATCTCTGATCCCCCCCAATAGTTCCTTCAGGGACGAGAATGTTATTTCAGACATTAATGTGAAGGGGTTTAAGCCATTTATTTCAGTTATATTGAATTTCAGCCAGAACCATCTCGATAGGCACAAAGACCTTTATGAATATTTTAATGCCAAGACGCGTATTTGCCTTAATCAGGACAGGCACGACTATGCAGTAATAAATTTTCAGGACCATATGCTGGCAAAGTTCGCCTTGAAGCTTGATGCCAATTTGCAATATTTTAATAAAAAAGATGATAAGGGCAGGAATCCTAATCATTTAGCGGTTAAAGCCGTTGCAAAAATTCTTGGCATAGATATGGAGGTTTGTAATGAGGTCTTTGAAAAGTTCGGCGGGGTTGAACATCGTATGGAAAAGGTAAGGGACATTGATGGTGTCGATTACATAAATGATTCAAAGGCGACCACAGTTGAGTCGGGACGCTGGGCGCTTAATATTTTAAGCAAGCCCGTTGTTATGATCTGCGGAGGCAAAGATAAGGGGAGCGATTACACTGTTTTAAAGGACCTTGTATCTAAAAAGGTTAAGAAAATGATAGCTATCGGTGCTGCAAGGGAATTGATCAATAATGCCTTTGCGGGCACGGTTGATATTGAGTTGATCGAAAAGCTTGAAGATGCTGTTCTTAGATCCAGGGAGGTCGCAGAGAGCGGGGATTGTGTTCTTCTCTCACCAATGTGTGCAAGCTTCGATCAGTTCGACAATTTTGAACACAGAGGAAAAGTGTTTAAGGAATTAGTTAATAAATTATAGGAGGTAATGTCGTACGGCTTATAGCTTACGGCTTACAGCTTTTATGCGTGATATAAGAATTTCAATAGCTGCAATAGTCGCTTTTTTATTAAGCATTGGAGTTATTTTTATTTACAGCTCCAGCGGTATTTATGCATTAGAGGAATTTGGCGATAAGACATTCTTCTTAAAAAGACATATCCTGTTCCTTTGCGTTGCATTGGTTGTGACCATAGCTACGATGGTCGTCGATTATAGGGACCTTCAGAAAGCAGCTAAACCGCTGCTTGTCTTAACTATTATTTTGCTTGTTCTTGTCCTTGTTCCTGGGATAGGAAAATCAAGTTTTGGTGCGAGGCGCTGGTTCAAGATCGGGCCTTTTAGTTTTCAGCCGTCGGAATTCGCTAAGATCACTTTGCTGCTATATACTGCGGATTTTTTGGCAAGAAAGCGGAGCAAGATAAAAGACTTTTGGGTTGGTTTTGTTCCTCTTATGATTGTATTAAATGTTGTCTGTTTGCTGATCGTCAAGCAGCCGGACCTTGGAAATACTTTGCTGATCGCCTCAATTGTTATGATACTGATGATCATTGACGGTGCAAGTTTCAAGCATATCGGGGGATTGATGTTAATGGCGGCGCCTGCACTTTATTATTTGGTAGTAAAGGTCCCTTATCGGTGGAGAAGGATCGTTTCCTTCTGGGATCCCTGGGCTGACGCGCAGGGCGTGGGTTTTCAGCTTACCCAGTCCCAGATAGCCTTGGGCTCCGGCGGCTTTTGGGGTATTGGTTTGGGAAAGAGCATACAAAAGCTTTTTTATTTGCCGGCGGCTCACACAGATTTTATCCTCTCGATAATAGGCGAAGAGAGCGGATTTGTAGGTACTTTTATCGTAGTAATGCTGTTCGTTGCGTTCATTTGGCAAGGAGCAAGGATCGCTAAAAGAGTGGCTGACCCTTTCGGCTACTTTTTGTCCTCCGGTATTGTCGCAATGATCGGCCTGCAGGCAGTTATCAATATCGGCGTAAGCATCGGAGCATTCCCAACAAAAGGCCTGCCGCTACCTTTTGTAAGCTACGGCGGAAGCGCCCTTATCTTCAATGTAATTGCAGTAGGCCTACTGCTAAACATCTCAAGGATACACGATCAATAGGAGATGGGGTCAGGAGATGGGGTCAAGTCTCGACTTGACTACACCTTTCTATTGAAAACTTTTGCACACAACATTTAATTGGGGAAATAACAAACGAAATCATAAGATATTTTATGTTAAAACTCTAACATGTAGTCAAGTCGAGACTTGACCCCTCAATGCTGACCCCTCAAT
>JAHJCZ010000195.1 GCA_018812705.1 Candidatus Omnitrophota bacterium | reverse complement strand
GATTCTGCCCGTGAAATCAAGAAAATACTTCCTGAAAGTAAGATTGTAGTGGGAGGGCTTTGGTATTCTTTTTTTGGCAAAGAGACTTTAGAAAAGAATCCTGCTATTGATTTTGTTGTTATGGGAGAGGGCGAAATCACGTTCAATGAATTAATGGACGCCCTTAATAAAGGTGAGAAAGATTTTAGTGGTATTGCCGGATTATCTTCAAAAAAAGAAGATGGAATTGTTTTTGGTCCCATACGTGAATTAATTAAAGATTTAAATATTCTACCGTTGCCAGCCTATGATCTTTTTCCTATGAATAAATATGTAGGACACACATATTGGAAGCCTTTTGCGGAAATAGTAACATCTCGAGGATGTACTCATGGGTGTACTTTTTGTTATGAATGGAGCGAGCATGATCCCCGCGCATTAAAACATTTTAATAAATGGCGGGCAAAATCTGCCATGCGTGTGGTTGAAGAAGTTGAATTATTAGAGAAAAAATTCGGGACAAAAGTAATTGTTATCCAAGAAGACAATTTTAATATTAATCCCTCTAGGGTACGGGAATTTTGTAATGAGAAGATAAAACGTAATTTAGATATGAAATGGGTGAGTTTGGGTTGTGCCAGTGATTGGGTGCGGTTGGAAAATGATATTCCTTTAATGAAGAAGGCAGGAATGTTCATGGCTGTCTTTGGAATCGAAGTAGCAAGCGACGATGAACTAAGAAAATTAGATAAAGGTATATCAGTTGATCAAATTTTTAAGACTATCGAAATTCTCCGAAAAAATGATATTGCAATCGTCGGAGATATTATGATTGGGTTTGATTATGATGACGAAGCAATCATCAAAAGTAGATTTGAATTTGCTAATCAGGTTGATCCTGATGTCATGTGGGTAGGATATTTAACGCCTCCTCCTGGCTCGCCAATTTGGGCAGATGGCATTAAGAGGGGATGGATTGATCCAAATAATTTAGATATGCTCAAATGGGATTTTCTTCACCCTGTTGTTCCTACCGAACATCTAACCATTGAAGATTTGGGACGATTAGGCGCATGGGGAATGAGAGAATTCTATTCAAAGCCAGGACGTATACAACGAATCGTAGAAAGCAATTTTGATGAACTTGCTAAATTATGTTTTAAGGATGTTATGGCTGGCATTAACAAATGGGAAGCCGCGGCAGTTCACGGAGAAGCTCACATTTAGTTGTGTGTCTTAAAGCTCTTTCGGTGATCATTTCAATTTTGCCGTATTGCAGGATATAGTCTTGTTGTTCTTGTGGAAGTTTGAACAGGTTTAGTATCTGTGTTGTTCTTACTCTTGATATCCCGAGTTTTCTTGCCAGTTGTCCTTGGTTTAAATTTTCTTCTTCCATTATTCTTTTGTAATCCAGAGCTTTTTCTATTGGGTTTTCATACGCCTCAACATGAAGATAATGCTTCATTGCTTTCTTTGAAACAACTACGTCTTTTGGGACAAATTTGGGTTTTGAGCCTCGAACGAGCGTTTTTGTTTTTTGGCAATATCTGTAATGGTATGGTATTACTTCACTTACGACACGGCAATTTGTTCTTTTTGTGTCCAGACCGGGGAGGGCGCTGATCCCTATTATTTTATTACCCCTATTATTCAGTTGGGAAACCTTAAAACAGGAGGATTATTATGATTGATGCTGATGTTTTGTCATTAATAAGTACGTGTGTATTTGGATTATTCGGTATTTACCAGTGGATTAGATGTAGAAAGTTGCAAGAAATAAACAAAAAAAATGCTTGGAGTCTTTATCGTGACATATCTGTTGTTTTTGGGGCACTCCAACAGATGAGAGGGAAAATCCAACAAAACGATAATGTTGAATATGCGCTAGGAAAAGTAACCTCTCAAGCTGAAGATCTAATGAATAATCAAATTAAGCAAATAAATTTTAATGAAAAAATTACTAGTAAGAAAATAATTGAATGGATTGGTTCAGGTAAAATTTGCGATAGTAGTCACGGTGATGTTTTCAATAAATTTGTATAAAATCAACTCTAATCAATAAGTACTGTTTCTTTTGATAAATCCTCTGTTGTATTTATAACTAATCAGTTGCAAAACTAGTTTAAATCGGGCAACTGTGAAGGAAATGTTCTCTTAATTTCAGAGTTCAAATATGAATAAAGCCGAATTGTTTGTACAAAATCTGTCAAGAAAGACTTTTTTGTCTATGTGGGGGTGTCCTAATCCACAAGGCAAGGAAAAGGGCAAAGAATTGTGTGATTTTCTTGTAGTTTGTGATCCATATATTATTATTTTTTCAGTGAAGGAAATTCAGTTTCTTGATAAGGGTGACACTATATTAGCAGTAGATCGTTGGAGAAGAAAAGCAATTGAAGAATCGACAAAGCAAATTTATGGTGCAGAACATTTGATTAATACATTAGATCAAGTGGTAAAAAATAATAGAGAAAACTGGTTGCAATTACCGGGGCAATCAATGCGTAGAGTTTTTAGAATAGCTGTTGCTTTAGGTAGTAAAGGTCAAGCTCCAATTTTATCGAAGGATTTTGGACGAGGTTTTGTTCATGTGTTTGACGAGGTCTCTTTTGGGGAGATTATTTGTGAACTAGACACTATTATCGATATCGTAAATTATTTAAAAGCCAAAGAAGAGCTTTTTTCAAGAGAGACATCTTTTATCATAACTGGTGGAGAAGAGGATCTTATGGCATTTTATCTATGCAACAACAGTGCTTTTCCAAAAAGACATGATGTTGTTGTAGTTGATGAAGGCGTATGGAGCGATTTTTCAAAAAGTCTAGCAAGTCTTCAAAAGAAGAGAGATGACAAAATAAGTTATGCTTGGGATAGATTGATAGAGATATTTTGCGAAGATTTTTATAATGGAGATCTAGAAATAGGAGACTCTCTAGAGCAGATTGAATTTACTATGAGAGAAATGGCAAGAGAAAGCAGGTTTAACCGAAGAATTTTGGCAAAACATTTTACTGATTTTTTGAACAATGCCAAGAAGAAAAAAATTAGATCAAGAAAAGTACAATCACCATCAGGTACAGTATATGTTTTTTTGGTTCATCCAAGAGGAGAAGATAGGCAATTTAGAATTGCAGATCTTGGTAATCGTTGTTTCGTTGCTAGAGGAACGACCCGTGGATGTAGAACGGTGGTTGGTATTGCAACAGAGACTTATGAAGGCAAGGCGGGTTTTTCTTTAGATGTGGTATATTTGCATATGCCAACTTGGACAGAAGAAGATCAGGCGCATTGTGATAGTATGCAAAATGAATTAAACTATTTCCTTAATCCAATGATTACACTGACAAGAGAGCAAGAGTATCCTGATGGACATCTTTGATCATTAACCAGTTGCAAAACTCGTCCACTTGGGGGAGCCATTTGCATCATAAGGCGTTGTAATTATTAATATATAGTTGCAGCGCCTTTTTTGTTGGTATATTATG
>JAHJCZ010000181.1 GCA_018812705.1 Candidatus Omnitrophota bacterium | reverse complement strand
TGAGGTGAGCCTGGCTTTGGGGGCCAGCCGTTGGCAAACAATACGCCATGCTGTTTTGCCACACGCGCTTCCCGGGATACTGACGGGAACGATTTTAGGGATTGGCCGCGCGGCGGGGGAGACCGCCCCTATTCTTTTTACTGTGGCAGCTTTTTATTTGCCAAAATTACCTAGATCAATTTTTGATCAGTCGATGGCATTACCGTATCATTTGTACGTTATGTCTACCCAGGTACCACATGTCGCAGTTCAAACACGTTATGGAATTGCTTTAGTATTGCTTATGTTAGTACTTGCGCTAAATCTAACCGCAGTTTTTATTCGGGCAAAATTTCGTAAGCTTAAGAAATGGTGAGTATGGATAAGATAACCACAAAAAATCTATCTGTTTATTTTAAAGAAGTTCAGGCTTTAAAAGATATTACCTTGAGTATTAAAGAAAATGAAATTCTGGGTATTATCGGTCCGTCCAGCAGTGGCAAGAGTACTTTTTTAAGATGTATCAACCGGCTCAATGATAAGAACACCGGGTTTAAAAAAGAAGGGACTGTAAATATTGAGGAAACCGATATATATCAGAATATCGATGTTGAGGCGCTTAGGAAAAAAGTAGGGATGGTGTTTGCTTTACCTGTTGCTTTACCTATGACGATTTATGAAAATGTTACTTATGGACCGAGAAGGCACGGCATAAAGGAAAAGAGCCGTTTAGATGAAATCGTTGAAAAAACACTGAGAGACGCATATTTGTGGGATGAAGTGAAGGACCGCCTTAACAGTTCTGGGACGGATTTATCAGGAGGCCAGCAACAGCGAATGGCTTTAGCGAGAACCCTGGCTGTTGAGCCTGATATTATTCTTTATGACGAACCTTGTTCAGGACTTGACCCGATCTCTACAGCAAAAATTGAAGAAGCTATGAAGAAATTTAAAAGTCAGTATACTCAAATTCTTGTAACGAATAATACAAAGCAGGCAGCCCGCGTGAGTGACCGCACAGCCTTTTTTTTAATGGGGGAATTAATTGAAGTTGATGACACTCATAAAATTTTTACGAGGCCTAAAGATGAGAGAACAAACGGGTATATATCAGGAAGGTTTGGCTAATGAGTAACGTTCAAGGTGAAAAAAGTAGAATTAACGTATCAACGCAAAAGCTTTGTTTATATTACGGTTCTTTTCAAGCTTTGAAAGAAGTCAATATCGAGATTATCAAAAATACGATTACAGCCCTTATTGGGCCGTCAGGGTGCGGCAAATCTACTCTTTTAAGAACCTTTAACCGAATGAATGATATGATTGAAGGGGTGCGTACCACAGGAAAAGTAATGATTACCGATACTGATATCTATTCTCCGGGAACTGATTTGGTTAGTTTACGTACAAGAGTAGGGATGGTCTTTCAGAGGCCTAATCCGTTTCCTTTTTCAATTTATGAGAATATCTTCTTTGGGCCGAAAATTCATGGTTCTGCGAAAAAGAAAGATTATGACAAGATAATAGAAGAGTCGCTTAGGGCTGTATTGTTATGGGATAATTTGAAAGATAAGTTGTCTCGAAACGCGCTCAGTCTTTCTCTTGAGCAACAGCAGCGATTATGCATCGCCCGACTTCTTCCTGTGAAGCCGGAAATTATATTGATGGACGAGCCATGTTCAGCCCTTGACCCGATTGCAACTGAGAGGGTTGAAGAGCTTATGCGCACACTCAAGAAAGAGTATACCCTTATTATCGTAACGCACAATATGCAGCAGGCATCGCGGGTTTCCGACTACACTGGTTATATGCTTTTGGGTGAATTAATTGAATTTAGCAGCACACAAAATATATTTCGAAATCCTAAAGATAAAAGGACAGATGACTATATTACAGGGAGATTTGGATAAGCTAATGGACAGTGATTTTATAGTATATACGATTTCGCTATTCTAGGCGGAAAGGAGTTTATTATGGAGAGATACTTTGATTCAGAACTAAAAGAGTTAAAAGAAAAAATTCTTAATATGAGCGCAATGGTTGAGGAAGCCATGAACAATTCACTTAAAGCGTTTATGGAAAGAAAAGAGACAATTGCTCAACAAGTGATTGATAACGATAAAGTTATAGATATGCTGGAGCTTGAGATTGACGATTTATGTATCCGTATACTTGCGTTATACCAACCTCAAGCAGGAGACCTTCGTTTTATTGCGGCAACGATGAAGATAAACAATGATCTAGAGCGAATGGCAGATATCGCGGTTAACATTAGCGAAAGAGCTCTTGATCTCCTAAAGGTGCCTCCTGTCGAGCTTCACGGGGATATTTATAAAATGGCAAAATGTACACAGAAAATGCTTAGAGATTGCATTGAAGCTTTAGTTACCAGCGACACCGAGCTGGCTCAAGCGGTTTGCAGGCGGGACGATGAAGTAGATGATTACTATGCGAAATTGTTTAAAGAATTATTAGCAGTAATGCACGATGATAACACTACAATTGAGCGATCCCTGGATTTAATCCATGTATCGAAGGCCTTGGAGCGAATCGCAGACCATGCGACCAATATTTGTGAAGATGTCATTTATATGGTGGAAGGAAAAGTTATCAAACACCATAAGGAAGAGTAGTTTGTTCTAAAAAAAGAGATGACCGGGTATAGAAAACAAATATTGCAATAAATAGTTTCATGGTATTAAAGCACCAAGGGAGTAAAAGAGTTGGCGCCATATAAAGAATTACTAATAGAATAGAAATCATACAAATATTAAAAATAATTTATTATGCAAAAAAATACCTTCTTAAATGAAATCCCACAATACAATGCTCTTAAGTTCTCACGAAGTAATATTGATGAGGCTTTTCAGATATTGTCCGGAACTGCCGAGGGATTATCGAATGCAGAAGTAAAAAACAGGCTTCAGCAATATGGGTATAATTCAGTAAACGCAAGCAAACCTTTTGCGATATGGGTATTGATTGGGAAACAATTGCAGAATATGTTTACCAGCATACTTGTTATTGCAGGGATCATATCATTAATCTTTCACGCCGTTACAGATGCTTCTATCATCTTCCTGATTGTTACCTTAAATATCTTCATTGGATTTATGCAGGAATTTAAAGCAGAAAAAGCTTTGAAAGAATTGCAGAAGTTTGTTTCAAAGACAACCATTGTTAAAAGGGATAACAATGACCAGGAAGTGCCTGTGGAAGAAATTGTTCCGGGTGATATTCTTATTTTGCGTGAAGGGATGAAGGTGCCAGCTGATGCAAAAGTTATTGAAAGTAAGAATTTAACCTTGGATGAATCAATGCTAACCGGAGAATCATTTGTTAAGTATAAATCCCTTGAAACACTTTCTGACGACATGCCCATTGTGGAAATGGCCAATGTCGTATTTATGGGAACAATCGTCCTAAGCGGATCAGGCAAGGCGATTGTCTTTGCAACAGGTGCGCATTCAGAATTTGGAACTATCCGTCAATTAACCGCTGGGCAGGTAAAAGAGTTATCCCCGTTACAGAAAGAGCTTAATACTATAGCAAAACGCTTGTCGATCTTTGTATTATTCGTAGCGGCTTTTGTTTTTATTGCTGGGCTTCTATCGGGGGAATCACTTTATAAATTATTCATGTATGCTGTTAGCATATCTGTAGCCTGTGTGCCCGAAGGATTACCAACTACGGTTACAATCGCTTTGGCGTTAGGAGTAAAAAAACTAATTAAGAAAAATGCCATTGTAAAACAATTATCTTCAATTGAAACATTGGGATGTACACAAGTCATTTGCACTGATAAAACAGGAACCTTGACACAAAACCAAATGACTGTCCGTCGTATTTATGCTGACAATATTATGCTTAATGTCACAGGCGACGGATATTCCGGAACTGGTGAAATACAAGGGCAAGCTAATCCGCTTCACATAAAGCTTATTGAGGCAGGCGCTCTTTGCAATAATTCCTCTAAAGGTAAGAATAATACTTATATCGGGGACCCAACAGATATTGCATTTGATGTGCTTTTCAAGAAGGCCAAAATCGATGGACCTTCTTTAAAAAACAGAAATGTGAGAATATTAGAGAAGCCTTTTGATGCTGACAGAAAAATGATAACGGTTGGGTGCCGTACCTCTAATGGATTTGTTTCTTATACCAAAGGAAATCCTAGTTACATATTAGATCAATGCTCGCATATTATGTTAGGTGATAATAAAATACCGTTAACTAAAGCATTGAGAGATCAAATTGTAAAACAAAATGAAGAGATGTCTAATAATTCCTTAAGAGTGATTGCCTGCGCATATAAGGATTTTCACCTAAAAGAGTCACAAATCACCGTTGATATGCTTGAGAAAGAAATGGTTTTTATTGGATTAGTCGGCATGATGGATCCTCTAAGGGAAGGAGTTATCGAAGCGGTAAAAGACTGCAAACGAGCCGGCATTAAACTGTTGATGATTACGGGAGATCAGCCGGCAACAGCCTTAGCTGCAGCCAAGAAAATGGGGATTGTAGATCAGGGTAAAGAAGTTGTTGTTATTACCGGAAGAGAGTTGGAATCATTAGATGATGAAAAGTTATCTAGTATGCTTGATACTATTTCAGTTATTGCTCAGGCTACACCGCTTCAAAAAAATAGAATTGTAAATTTGTTCCAGAAAAAGAATCGTGTCATTGCCATGACAGGTGACGGTGTAAATGATGCCCCGGCTTTAAAACGGGCGGATATCGGCGTTGCCATGGGAAGCGGGTCCGACGTGTCAAAGGAAGCCGCTGATATGATTCTTCTAGATGATAGCTTCGCGACAATCGTCGAAGCCGTTAGGTCGGGGAGGGGGATTTACGAAAATATTAAGAAATTTGTACTGTATGTTTTTGCGGGCATCAGCACAGAACTGATTGTTGTCCTTGGAAGTATCTTTTCACCGATTCCGGTAGCAATTACGGCTGTTCAGATCCTCTGGATTGATCTTGGAGTAGAGGTTTTGCCGGCTCTAGCTCTTTCCATGGATCCTGTCAATGAATCTGTAATGGATACGCCTCCGCGTAAAAGAAAAGATCATATTCTTAACTGGACTATGATTATATCAATCATACAGATGGCCTTGTGGCAGGGCTCTACACTTCTTTTATTGTTCTTTTGGTCGTATAGTAAATACGGATTGAATAAAGCACAGACATATGTGTTTACAACCCTTATTTTGTATCAAATGTTTAATGTCTTTAATTGCCGTAATTTTAAAGAATCGATTTTCCATTCAAGAAAAAATTCTAACAAATATTTAATCGGATCAGTCGCGCTATCAGTAGCCATGCAATTATGCATAATTTACTTCCCTCTGGGAAACAAATTATTCGGTACGATTCCTCTATCAATCATTGACTGGATTATTATTTTAAGTGTTGCAGTAACGATCATTCCTTACATTGAACTAATAAAATTACTAAAACGTAAGAGGATAGGGTAATAAAATGAAAAATTTTCTTAATCATTCAAAACTTTATGTTTTCAGAGGGCTTCTGGCGCTGATTCCCCTCGGGCTTGCGATTTTTACTATAAGGATTATTTATATCTTTATCGATAAGCGTGTCATGGGGTTATTTGACCAATATATCGGGTACCGCATTCCGGGGCTTGGATTGCTGTTATTCATTCTTGTTTTATATGTTACCGGGATGATTGCCAGCAATGTCCTGGGGAAACGGTTGTTTGCTATTCTTGACGGGATTACGAGCAAGATCCCTCTGGTAAAAACGGCATATCAGGTTGGAAAACAGTTATCAAATACCCTGTCTCTCCCTGAAAAGCAAATATTTAAGAAAGCTGTTTTGGTTGATTATTTTAAACCAGATACATGGGTTATCGGTTTTGTTACCGGAGAGATTAAAAACGAAGAAACCGGAGAAACCCTGCTAAAAGTTTTTATTCCTACTGTTCCTAATCCGACATCTGGGTTTTTAGTTATTCTCAAAGAGAATCAGACAAAGAATCCTGATTGGACTGTTGAAGAGGCTATGAGACTGGTAATTTCAGGAGGGATAATTGGTCCTGAGGTTATTAATAGTGTTAGATAAAGAATTTTAATTGATTTGTTAATTATGCTTCAATGTAGGGCTCTAATGGCTTAAGAAAGAGAAGGTTTTAGAATGATTACTAAAATATTATTAGCGTTTATTCCAATTTTTGTGGCAGTTGATGCCATTGGTGTTTTGCCTATTTTTATTTCCTTAACTCAAGAATTAGAGTTGAAAGAGAAGAGACGTATTTTATATCAATCTTTTTGGACCGCAATAATTGTTGCTTTTGTTTTTATTTTGGTTGGAAAGGGATTGTTTTCTTTGCTTGGGATTACAATTGGTGATTTTATGGTTGCAGGAGGGCTTGTTTTGTTTTGTATAGCAATAATTGATTTGATTGTGCAAGGAAAGAAAAGAAGGATGCCATTGGAAGAATTTGGAGTTGTTCCTTTAGGTACCCCATTAATAGTAGGGCCGGCTGTTTTAACAACATGTTTGATAATTGTCGATCAATACGGAATTATCCCAACTATTATATCTGTTATCTTAAATGTATTAATTGCAGCTATCCTTTTTTACTTTTCAGATAAAGTTACCAAAATATTGGGTAAATCTGGAGCCATTGCTTTATCAAAAATAATGGCACTCCTCTTGGCAGCGATAGCTGTTATGATGATTCGAAAAGGTATTGTCATGTTGATTAATTTGTAGCTTTATTTTTATCTGTATAAGTTCGGTTGTAGTCCTTTCTCACGGTTCTTTCAGTTGGCCTTTTTTCTTTTCCGTATTCCAAAACATAGTTTTGTTGTCCTTGTGGTAGTTTGAGAAGGTTTAATGCTTGAGTTGCTCTTGCCTGTGATATTCCCGCTTTTCTTGCCAGTTGTCCCTGATGCAAACTTACTTCTTTTATTATTCTTGCAAATACCAGGGCATTTTCAATCAGGTTTTTATGCGCATCGACATGTAGATAATATTGAGAAGTTTTTGTAAGGAGATGTTTTTTGCCAATCTTGACACTAGAGAACAATCTTTAACTGGTTTTTAATTTGATATTATTGGCATACAATTATTATTGAAACATATAAAAATGTCTTATCATTTTTCCATATTTAGATATAATGGTTCAGTCAAAAATTAATATAAATTATTGGGCTAAAAAATATGCGCATTCTATTAGTAGAAGATGAAAAAAAAGTTGCTAGATTTATTAAGAAAGGTCTCGCTGAAAATAATTATGTTGTAGACATTGCTCCAGATGGCGAGGAAGGATTGTTTCTTGCTGAGACTGAATTATATGATGCTATTATTCTTGATTTAATGCTGCCCAAAATTAATGGTCTTGATATATTAAAAAGAATCCGAAAACAAGGGAAGAATGTCCCTGTTATATGCTTAACAGCTAAAGGTAAGATTGAGGAAAAAATAGAAGGATTCAACGCAGGAAGCGATGATTATCTTGTCAAACCCTTTAGGTTTGCTGAGCTATTAGCACGGCTTCGCGCTATTCTAAAAAGGTCAAAAAATGTTCCAGCCTCAACAAATCTAAAATATGCTGACTTATCTTTAAACCAGTTGACTCGTCAAGCAGAGAGAAATGGTCACGCAATAACATTAACTTCTAAAGAATATAGCATACTGGAATATTTGATGCTCAATGCGGAGCAAATAATAACCAGAACAATGATTACCGAGTCAGCATGGGATTACAGCTTTGATATCATGTCGAATGTCATTGATGTTCATATTAAGCGTCTTAGGGAAAAAATTGATGGCAATGAAAAAATAAAATTAATTCACACAATGCGTGGGATGGGTTATGTTCTTAAAAAAGACTTCAAATAAGGGTAAATGGTTTAAAAGTATAGGCTGGAAGTTAACTGTATGGAATACATCTTTAATTCTATTTTTTGTTATCTCTTTTTCAGTGTATCTTTACCATAGACTAGAATCACAGCTCTACGAGGAAGTTGATATTTTCCTTAAAGATGAATTAAATGAATTTAACCAGTTCGTTATGGAAAATTTAGATAAACTTCCTTTGATTCAAGAACAAATAAAAAAAGAATCTTCAGCCATTCGCAAACATTATCAAATGTATTATGGGTTGTTAGATCCTGATGGCCAAATCATTCTTCAATCAAGCGAATTTCAACCAAGTTTGAAGGAGATTCAAACAAAGAATAAAACATCTTTAAAGGAAACAGATGTTACAGAGTATGAACTTGGTGATGATGAAAACATCTATAAAGTTCGCATAGTTACGTATCCTGTAAAACGTGGAGATAACCTCGTATACTATGTGCAAGTCGGTATGAATCTTGCCCGTATTGAGAAAACATTAGCTAATTCTCGTCAAAATATTATTTATGCTTTACCTGGTATATTAATTTTATCTTTAACGGGAGGATATTTTCTGACTCGTCGAAATTTAAAGCCAATATCCCAAATGGTTCAAACAACTAATCGAATAACAATATCTAATCTAAATGAACGATTACCGATCAGGGGTTCAGGTGATGAGCTCGACGAGCTTGCTAAGACATTTAATAAAATGATAGATCGCATTGAGCAGGCTTATCAAAAACTTTCCCAATTTTCCGCAGATGCTGCTCATGAATTACGAACCCCCCTGACAACTCTTATTGGAGAAATTGAAGTTGCTTTAACACACAAGCGCTCATCAGATGAATACTATACCCTTTTAACGAGCAATTTAGAGGAATTGACACGTCTCATGAGGTTGGTAAATAATTTATTGTTGCTTTGTCAAGATGAAAAACCAGATAGAACAAAAGAAAATGAATTAATTAATTTGAATGAAATTGTACGAGACATAACTGAACTATTTAATCCAGTGGCAGAAGACAGTAATATTTCTTTAAAAAGCAGCACATTGCCGGAGCCTATTTTTATTTTTGGCGATAAATGGCGAATTGAACAACTAATTTCAAACCTGCTAGATAATGCTATTCGATATAATCTTTCCGGAGGAAGCGTTGACATATCTCTAACAAAAAACGATGGAAATGCTGAATTGGTTTTTAGTGATACCGGAATAGGCATTTCTGAATCAGATCAATCTAAAATCTTTGATAGGTTTTATAGGGTCGACTCTTCCCGAAACCGTAGTTCTGGCGGTTCTGGTCTTGGATTAAACATAGTCAAATCAGTCGTTCAATCCTATTTCGGTGAAATTTCTGTAAAAAGCCAACCAGAAAAGGGCAGCACTTTTACAATTAAACTTCCCCTCAAAGAACAATCTTCAGTTATTCCAGCTGTAATTCTAGCTTAATTCTCCCCAAATTAGATTAAGAAAAGTTAATCTGTTTGTCATCTTCCTTTAATCTTCATTTGTTACTATCTGTTAATTATTATTTATATTATGCAACAAAGTTATATTTAAAGCAGCATTATTACAATGAGGATAATCATATGATGAAAATAATATTGTTAACATTATTTCTTTTTTGTGGATTTGGGAATATTAACGAAATTCCTGTTAATGTTTTTGCTGCTGAAGAAGTTGAAAACATATTAGAAGTGAATGAAAAAGAAGTAGTAGGAAAGATTATTTTAGTTAATTCTGAAAAATCAAAAATTGTTGTTAAATATGTTGCTGATGATAAGGAGCAAACAACTCAAAGATCAGTATTTAATCTTGATGAACAATCGTTGATTGAGAAATTGAGTAAAAAAGTTAATGTTTCTGAATTAATTGAAGGAGATAAAGTGTCAGTCAGATACAAAATTGGAGAAAAACGGAAAAAGATTATTACTTCTATGATAGTTGAAGATGAAAATATTAATAGAGAGGAGGCAATAACATCAAGTAAATAAAAAGATGGGCAATCAATTGTTTCAAATTTACAAGATATAAAAAGGATAGTTTAAGATAAATTTAGAAAGGAAGATAAATCAATGGAAAAAATGTTACGTATTGTTTTTGTATTATCCCTTGTAATAGGGATGTCAAGTGGGGCTGTCATATCAACTTTTGCCCAACAAGCAGAAGAGGCAGTAGCTCAAGAAACAGAAGAAGTTGTAGTTCAAGAAGAACAAGTGGCAGTTCAAGAGGCAGAAGAAGCAATAGAAGAGATAGTGGGAGAAATCATTTCAATTGATTCTGAACGTTCATCAATTAGAGTTAAATATTTAATAAATGAAGAAGCGCAGGAGTATAAAACATCAAATTTTTCTTTGAACGAAACAAGTACTATCGAAAAAGATGACCAGGTTATCACTCTAGCTGATTTGAAAGAAGGAAATTCTGTTGTGATTAAATATGCTATGGAAGAAGGTTGGAGGAGAATTGTAAACTCTATTATTGTAGAAAATACTGTTGAAGAATAATACAAAAGGGCAGGGCGGTTTAAGTAACTGTTCTGCCCTTTTGTCTTTAAAGGAGGCGATATCAGTGAAACGTTTATTGAATTTTATGATTGTATTTTTGCTTCTTGGTATGACATCTTCTGTTTATGCCGTAGTCAACGAAGAATCACAGGTTATTGAGAATGGTAAAAAAGTTAAGGTCGATTTTATTCTTACGACAGGAGGAAAAATATTTACTAATACTGAAGGAAAAAAACCACTTGAATATGTTCATGGCAGTAACGCTATTCTTTCAGAATTAGAAAAGCAATTAGAAGGGCTAAAGGTTGGTGACAAAAAAGAGTTCACCTTATCATCGGAGGAGGCTTATGGTTTGTATTCTTCAGATAATTTTAGAGAATTTCCAAAATCAAAGTTTCCCGAAATTTTGGATTTTACCAATCTAGAGACATTGAATCTAAAAAGTAAAGAAGGAAAATGGGTTAGTGTTCCTGTCCGAGAAATAAAAGATGATTCTGTCATTCTTGATCTTAATCATCCTCTTGCAGGTAAGGATTTGCATTATGTGGTAACGATATTAGATATTCAGTCTGACAAAACAATTGAATAATTAACCATTTTTTAAGTTGATCAAGAAACAAAAATTAAACAATAATTTATATAAAATTGAAAGAATATTATGCATAAAAGAGTAACTTTATATTATATAGCTCAAGTTTTGTTGATTTGCAGCTTGTTTATGGCGACTTCTTTGATCTGGACAATTAATGAGAATCCTTCAAAAACTTATCGTTTATCGTTTATTATCCCGATCTTTTTGGCTTGGCTCATTTCAATTCCGATTATTCTTTGTTTAAAAAGAAAGAAGGAGACCTTTCGCTATATTTCAGTGAAAGACGGTATAGGCATTGTTGGTATGTCTTGGATTATAATTTCACTATGGGGAGCGATTCCTTTTCTATTGTCTCATTCTGTCAATAATTATACTGATGCGGTATTTGAAACAGTTAGTGGTTTTACAACAACAGGCGCGAGTATATTTTCGGATGTTGAGTCATTGTCTCGCGGAATTCTATTTTGGAGAAGCTTAACACATTGGTTAGGAGGCTTAGGGATCATTGTTTTATTTGTTGCTCTCATTCCTAATGTAAGTACCACTTCATTCGCACTATGTAGCCTTGAGACAACAGGGATTGGAAGTGATAAAGCTAAACCTAGAATAAAAGATACTGCAATAGTTCTGTGGAAAATATATGTATTATTGACAATAGCTTCTGTTGCTATATTAGTGTATCTAGGAATGCCGCTTTTTGATTCTATTTGTCATGCATTTGGTGCTATAGCTACAGGCGGATATTCTACTAAAAATGCGAGCATAGGAGCATATGGTGCTAATATCCAATGGGCGATTACTGTTATTATGATTCTTGGAGGTATCAATTTCTCATTGCACTATTTTTTAGTTAAAGGAAACTTTGGAAAAGTCTTTAAAGATGAAGAATTTAAGTGGTATTTTGTTTTGCTTGCGGTTTGCAGCCTTTTAATTGCGGTAATTTTAAAGAATAGCAGTATAACTTTATCGCCCTTACGTGATTCTATTTTTCAAGTAGTTTCACTGATGACGGCAACAGGATATGCCACTACTGATTTCAATATTTGGCCACAGAGTACTAAAGGGATAATTCTTTTTATAATGTTTATTGGTGGCTGTGCCGGTTCAACAAGTGGAGGATTAAAAGTCTCACGTTTTTTGTTGATCATCAAACAAGTTTTTCGTTCTATTGTTAAAATGATTTATCCAAACTCTATCCAGCCAATAAGATTTAATGCTGCGACTCTTTCAGAGAAGATTGTTCTATCAGTTATGGCATATTTTGTCATCTATCTTGGTTTATGGTGTTTTGGATCATTAATATTGCTCGCTACAGAATCCTGTGGAATTATTACTGCGATAAGTGCTTCTATTTCTGCTTTAAGCAGTGTCGGCCCTGGTTTAGATGCAGTTGGTCCTACCCAAAATTATGCATGGATGACAATGTGGGGTAAGTGGACGTTAATATTTCTTATGTTAGCGGGTCGATTAGAAGTTTATGCTTTTGTGTGTTTGTTTTTACCTGTAACTTGGAAAAAATAATTTAAACGAATTGTAACGATTGCAGATATTGTCCTTATGAATGTAAGAAGAATACAAATTATAATTTTAATTGGAGTGTTAACTCTTATTGATAAAAATGTAGCTATCTCTAAATTTATATGACAAACAAAATATTAGTTTTATAGATTTCTTGATTGGAGAAATGTGATGATAAAGATAAGAATCTTAATATTATTTACTTTAGTTATCATGAACTTATGGGTAGCCAAAAAAGTTCAAGCCGACAACGCACTTCAAGTTTCAGTTGTTAATCCTATTCAAATAGTTAATTCTGAGGATTCTGTTAAGGGATTGAGGTTAAATTTTATTTATGGTGTTAATGAAAATGTTTCAGGATTAGATTTTGGTTTAATTAACAAGGTGAATAATTGTACATCAGGTATGCAATTAGGATTATTTAATTTAAGTTATGAGCTATCAGGAATACAGTTCGGTATTGTTAATAGGGTAGAGTATCTAAATGGGCTTCAAATTGGATTGCTGAATTTTAATAAAAGTAATAATCCTCATGATTTCCTTCCGATTATTAATTATTCATTTTGATAGGCAATACTATGGTTGGGGTTTATTAAAACATAATATTTAGCTTGTTAATGTACAAGTTGCCCTATTTTATATGGGAAGAAATTGTTTGAAAGAGGGAACGGAACAGCTTAAACAAAATAATCTTCGAGAAGCAATCATTAGTTTTAATAAAGCAGTATCTCAAGATTCTAGTAACAGCGATGCACATTTAATGCTGGGAAAACTTTTTTTGAACATGAAAGAGTATCCCAAAGCTATTGAACACTTCGAAGCATCTAGTAATTTACAGCCTGATAGTGGAGAAATATTTCTGACTTTAGCCCAATGCTATGATCTTTCGGGTGATAGAAAAACAGCCATTAGCATGATTCAAAGGAGTATTGTTATTTATAAGTTACAAAAAAATACAGAAGATTATAACGCTGCGGTAAAGCTTTATCAAATGTTGACAAGGGCTAATAATCAGGCAGAAGAAAAACCTAATAGCGAAAGCAATAAAGAAGAGAAGTAATTCTAAATGGCATCTTTTATATTTCTAATTTTAGGGTTTATTTTACTCATCAAAGGTGCTGATTTTCTTGTTGATGGAGCATGTTCTTTAGCCAAACGCTTGGCAGTATCCGATTTGGTCATTGGGCTTACAGTAGTTGCTTTTGGAACATCCACCCCGGAATTATTCGTAAATGTATTAGCCGGAATAAAAGGAAGTGCTGGTATTGCAATTGGGAATATTATCGGCAGCAACATATGTAATATTCTACTAATTCTTGGAGTCGCTTCTATTATTTTCCCTTTAGCTGTAACAAAAGGAACAATCAGGCGCGAAATACCTATCTGTTTCTTGGCTGTGGTTGTCATGGCGGTTATAACAAATGATCCTATGATAGATAAAGGACAGAATGCGGTAATTACAAGGGTTGATGGATTAATTCTGCTTTCGTTCTTTATTGTCTTTATGTATTACACTGTGATTTCTGCCCAAAAAGATGCAGTTAAAGCCGATGAGGTATTCGAAAAACATTCTAGTTTCTGGAAATCAATTTTTTTAGTGATTATTGGATTGATTGCTTTAACAGTTGGAGGTAAATGGCTTGTTGAAGGCGCTGTTAATATAGCAAGAATCTTTGGCGTCAGCGAATCTTTAATCGGGTTAACTATTGTAGCAATAGGGACTTCACTTCCTGAGCTAGCAACATCTGTTGTTGCGGCATTTAAGAAAAAATCAGATATTGCTATTGGCAATGTGGTTGGTTCTAATATCTTTAATATATTTTTTGTTTTGGGTGTTAGCGCTACAATTAGGCCAATACCATTTGAAGTGAAAAATAATATTGATATTTTGGTGATGTTGATTGCTCATTTTGTGTTATTTGTATCTATGTTTACAGGGAAAAAGCGACTTATTGATCGATGGGAAGGGATATTATTTCTCGTTATTTATGTTGGGTATATTGTTTTTCTTGTAATCAGAGGTTGAATTTGAAAATTATGAGGCAAGTAAATGAATATTGAAAAAAATGTAAAATTAATTATAGCAGAACAATTAAGGGTTAAGTTGGATGAAGTTATTTGGGATGCATCTTTAATAGATGATTTTGGGTGTGATTCTTTGGATTCGGTTGAACTTGTTATGGCTCTTGAAGAAGAATTTTTGATTGAACTTTCCAACAAGGAATTAAAAAAAATTGTATCTGTTGGAGATGCAATTAAGTATATAGAAAATAAATTATCAAATAAAAGAGAGTAGAAATGTTTAGAGAATGTGAATTTGATTTTGGAGGATGCTGTTTATGAAATATTTATGGAAGATTAAATTAGTTGCGGTTGCAGTATGTGTTTTGGTCATTTCAATTGCAATGTACACAGCAGATAATACAGTAATGTTTTTACATAAAGCACTTGAAAAAGGTGATTTCAAAAAAGCGGCATTATTGAATTCGCTTTTGGCTAAAGAAGCTCTTCTGCGTTCATATAGGGTCTTAAAAGCGTGGGAAGAACTGCGAGATCCGCAGACAGGGTTAGTTCCCAGAGGAAAAAGTGCAAAGGAGGCTTATTGGAATGCCAAAGATACAGCTGCTGATTTATTTCCGTTTCTATTATTAGCAAGCCATTATTTGGATAAAAATAGCGAACATCTATGGCTAAATACGTTATCTAAGGAACAAAGTATCTGTGGGCCTATGCCTTGTTCAATTCAGTTTGAGCCGTTCAAAGTAATGGAAGAAGATTTGTCTGACATAATATTTGGAGCATCAGAATATTCTAAAGATGGCTTATTGGCATTAGCCGAGCGTTTTGGTCAAGGGGCATGGTTTGAACGGCTAGAAGAAATTATGCAAGCAATAATGAATACTGCGTATATTGAAACTAAATCAGGAAAAATTTCTTCTGTTAGCACCGAAGTCAATGGTGAAATGCTACAAGTTCTTACTCGACTTTATTGGAAAACAAACAATGAGGCATATTTAGAAATGGCTGAACGTATTGCAGAAGTATATTTATTTGATTTGCTTCCTAATAATAAGTATCTTGTGTCCAACTATTGGGATTTTTCTAAAGGAGAGCCAGAAAGTGCTTATTTTCGGCTTAGAGATCATGGCAGTGAGATTATAGCTGGTTTAGCGGAATTGTATCTTTTGGAAAAAGTAAAGGGGCGACCGAAAGCAGTTCTTTATCGTGAACCGCTGAAGAAGTTTCTCGACCATATTCTAGTAATAGGTCGAACAGAAGAAGGTTTATGGCATAATACTGTTGATATAGGAACTGAGAAAGTCATTGATCATGGAATTGTGGATACGTGGGGGTACATACTGAACGCTTATAAGATGTTTGATATGGCAGAAGGTGCTGCGGTTTATGACGAAGAGATACAGCGTACAATGAGATCTGTCCCGACACATCCATTTTACACTTGGGAGAAAAATTCTCATGATGGATATGCTGATACAATAGAATCGATGTTATATTTATTGCCTTGGTTTGATATTTCCGAGTGTCATCGTTGGGTTGATGAAGAGATAAAAAAAATGTTTCATATGCAGCTAGCTTCCGGATTTATTAAAAATGGAGAATATTTAGATGGGAATTTTATTAGAACAGCATTTTTATATGCAAAATATAAATCTCAAGGACTAACAATTGATCCTTGGCGTACTGATGTTTTTCTAGGGGCAGCATATGATAAAACAAAAAAAGAACTTTATATCTATCTTAACTCGGATATGCCATGGAGAGGCATTATACAATTTGATTTACCCCGTCATCAGACTATTTGGAATCTTCCTTTTGAATATCCTCGTCTCAATGCAAATCCCGAATGGTTTGTTGTTAATACCAAAGAAAATTATAAAGTAGTTGATCTTAACACAGGAGAAGAATCTCTACACTCAGGTGAAGCCCTTGCCAAAGGACTTGTAGTAGATATAAACACAAAAAATTCTCCCCTATACCTTAAGGTTTCAAAGGTTCTTGTAGAGAGTCTGCCAGAACGTCAGAAAGAATGAAATTATTGATTAGAAAAGATATACTTATGTTTAAAGGATTTTGTTGTTTTTAAATAAGGGGTGAGTGTTTTGGCGGATAAAATTAAACTGAAATGTTTTTGCTTTTCTGAAGAATAAAATATTGCAGTAAGCGATACAAAAATGTTCATATCAATAATATAAAAACATAGAAATATTATGAAAAATTTATCAGATCGTGGTTATCAAGTTAGCCAAATTGTATTTTTTTGGATAATATCATTGGCATTTCTTGTTTTTACACCAATTATTGTGTTATTTTCTTTAGGTTATACTTTTGACGGAGAGGCTAATACATTTATCAAAACAGGTGTTATATCTATGGAAACACAACCTGGAAAGGCTCAGATATATGTTGACGGAAATAAATTGCCAGATACCACTCCGTATTTATTGAGGGGTGTGTTGCCAAAAGCTCAAAGTATTGTTTTTGAAAAAAAAGGTTATTTCACATATAAAACATTAGTTACTGTAAAGCCAGGTATGGTAACGGACATTAATGTTGCGCTTGTTCCTGACAGTGAGATATATGAACAAAAATCTCTGCCATTCGATTTATATGCGTATTTTACAACTAAGTCGATTATGGAGGAGAAATTAATTTGTTTAACAGACAAGGGGATTATTTTATGTGATAGCAAATTTGCGGTCGAAAAAGTTATCACCCCGCAGGTTATGTCTGAAGTGACAGCCAGATCAATAAAACATATGATTTATTCAGGTGACAAGTTGATATTATGGAATGATAAACAGATATGGGTTTCTTCTGTTGAAGAGGAGAACCAAGCAGATGTAACAGTTATCTCCAAGGTTTATGAAACCGAGAATAATATCAAACATGTTTTTCTTGGATTAAAGAAAAGATATCTGATGATTCAAGATGATAAAGAAGTTAAAGCGATTGATATTAAGAACTATTCGATCCTTTATCCAATAGCTAAGCTCGAGACAAATGATGGCGAGATCTATTACGATGAAGATTCTGATGAGCTTTATCTGTATGAAAGAGATGTTCAATCAAGTGAAAGAACTTTAAAAATAAAAAATTTAGGTACTAATTTTTATGCAAAGTTGCAAGAATTAACATATGAACGAGATCAAAATAAAAAGAATCCTTGAGGCAGTTCCGGGTCTTATAAGTTGGGCAATATTGTTATGTTTGCTTGTGCTTTTTATTATGGCTCCACTTTTTGCCGTATTAACTCTAATTGTATATCTTATGTATTGGGTATGTCGTCTGTCATATATGACAGCTCTTCTCTTAGCAGCACACTTTCGGATGCACTCCAGAAGAAATTATCAGTGGATTGATATGTGTAAAAAAGTTAAGACAGACCTTTGTTTTAACGATGTTTTGCATGTGGTATTGTATCCTACTTATAAAGAGTCGAAGGAACTAATCGAGACCAGTCTTGATAGCCTGCGAAAAAGTAATTATCCAAAAGACAAGGTGTTGGTTGTCTTGGCTGGAGAAGAGAGGGATGTCGATGCAAAAGAAATGTTGAATGGTTTAAAGAAACATTATTTACCTTTTTTCAACAACATAATAGTCACGATTCATCCAGACAACATTGAAGGAGAAATTCCTTCCAAGGGATCAAATGCTACTTATGCTGCTAAAAAAATAAAAGATTATTTGATCGATAATGATATTCGACTGGAGCATGTCATCATTTCTTGTTTTGATGCTGATACATGTCCAGATGAAAATTATTTAGCTTGTCTTACATACCATTATCTTACCAATTCGAAGCGGCATCAGACAAGTTATCAACCGTTACCTATTTATAACAATAATATTTACCAGGCACCTGCGTTGGCACGAGTTATAGAAATAGGCTCGACATTTTGGCAGCTTATTGAAAGTATGCGATATGGTAAAGTCATAACATTTTCTTCACATAGCATGAGTTTCAAAACGCTTGTAGAGGTTGGTTATTGGCCGGTGGATATGATATCAGACGATTCTGTGATATTTTGGAAATGTTTTCTTCATTTTGATGGTGATTATAGAACGTATCCACTAGAACGTCCTGTTTATATGGATATTGCTGTTGGGAAAAATATATTTGATACAATTAAAATTCAATACAAGCAAAAAAGGCGATGGGCTTGGGGGGTGGAAAATTTTGTTTATGTGTCTATGCATTTTTTGAAATATAACAATATTTCATTTTTAAAAAAATTTAGCAGGATATATCAGCTTCTTGATAATCATGTTAATTGGGCAACATGGGCGATCATTATTAGTTTTATAACCCCATTTTTTATATGCTGGGGTAAAGTGACGTCACATAACACTCTAGTCTTTTTAAATTTGGCTTATATTAATGGAATTATTTCTAACGCTCTGATATTTGTTCTCATTTTGTCTTTTCTGATTAGTAAATATTTTATGCCGCCGCGTCCAGCAAATATTTCTAGAATGATTTATGTTAGTTTTGTATTACAGTGGCTTTTATTGCCGTTTATTTCTGCTGTTCTTGGGTCTTTGCCTGCGCTTGATGCACAGACAAGGCTAATTTTTGGAAAAACTTTAGTTTTTAATAGAACAAAAAAGGGTAAGAAAAGAAAGTAGTACACAGTTTTTTATGTTTTGTAGTTAATAACCGTACCCAAAACCGCGGACATTTTTAAAACAACTTTTTCTGTGTAAACCCTATTTTGGGAGTAGAAACTGTGGACAGTGTGGACATAGTTTGGTGAACATTTGCCGCTGTTTTTCGGCGCATTTTAACCTTGTAAGTGGCCTTAGTTGGCGTTCTGTGTATGTATCTTTTGATAGTAAGACTTGTTCTTGTATTTGAGAATCAAGTTTTAATAGATTAAGCATTTGAGTAATCCTTGCCCTAGATGTTCGTAACTTCCTGGCAATGCTAACTTTAGAAAAGTTTGCATTCTTGGAGATTAAGGCTTCAATCTTTTTAGCTTCAATAATGGGATTAGTTTTTATTTTTTCAGCAGGGATGTCATTGCTCAGAGAATACCGCTTTTCATCCCAAATATTTTTCAGAAAAATGTAAACAGTTGTGGGAAAAAAAGTTCGTATTTTGTTCGCGCTCGGGGAGTTATTTGCATTATAAGGCGTTGTAACTAGTAATATAGTTGCAACGCCTTTTTTGTTGGTGTATTATGAAATATCACTAATTGTGTAGATAGTTGGTGTTCCCAGTTGGTGCCTAGCACCTATTTATAGAATGCTAATCTAAAAAAGGAAAAATGAAAAATGGGTATATTTGATTTTATTATTAAGAAAAAAGGTAATACTGAGACAAAGGTTTCTTGCCAGGTCTGTGGTTCTATGATCTTACCTGCTACAGCTAAACGGACCGGTGGCCTTTGTGGGCCTTGTTTTAATTTAGTACGCTATAAACCGCCTTTTGTGGGTGATTTTCATGATGGGTTGGCCACAGTTCAATTTGACTACGATGCTCCAATAGGATTTGTGAATAAAGACAATGTTGTTATTATTGAGCCTCGGTTTTCTTACGCATCTGATTTTAGCGAGGGGCTGGCCTGTGTCCGTGATCCTGAATCTTTCAAGTACGGTTACATTGACAAAACCGGAGATTTTGTGATCAAACCGCAGTTTAAAAATGCTTGCGATTTCAATGATGGACTCGCTTCTTTCACGTTTGGTGGGACTGAATCTTGGTGCGGTCAGCGTTGGGGGTTCATTGATAGGCAAGGCAATGTAGTAATTAACCCAATGTACCTTTTCAAATCCCCTGATTGTGGACCTAAATTTTGCGAGGGGCTTGCGGCAGTTGCGCTAGGTTTCCGTAACGGAGAAGCAATTGAAGGAATGGACATGCACATTATTGCAGGATGGGATCTTGCCTATATTGATAAGAAGGGAGATATTGTCATCCCCGGCCCGTTTGAAGAGGCCTTTGCTTTTAAAAATGGGCTAGCAACCGTAGTCATCAAAGGGCGCAATGCTATAATTCGCAGGGACGGTTCTATTCAATTATAAAAATGTGGGACAGCCACTTAGTATCTCTATTTTTTATGTCAAGCTATCAATTCTAAAGTATTTTCAAACATCAAAAAGTTGCAAAACTCGTCCACGCGGGGTAGCATTTGTTGCAAACAACTGACATCATTTGATTTGCCAGAAAAAAAGCCCTAACGAAACGATATGTGTATTATCGAACTTTAAACTCTCTGTAATAATAAATTGCAGAGAGTTTTTTGTTTGGTAGAATGAGGGAAAAGGAGGGAGAGCAATGAACAGGAGAATATTTTTAGTTCTTATTTTGGTTTTAACGTGTAGTCAATATTGTTTTAGTCAAGGAGGCATATATTCATTAATTGACCCAGAGGGCAAATACTTAAATGTTAAGCAGAAGGATTATATTGTTAAAGAAATCATAGGCAAAGAAATAAAAGATATTGTGATAATTGAATATTATGGAGGGTGGGAGAGCAAAGAAGTGGCAATAGTGGAGATTATAAAGATATTAAATGATAAAGAAATTAAGGCATCATCAACTCCTTTATGGAATATGGATATACCTGTTGAATTGGTTGGAATTATCAAATATGGAAAGGGTTCAGAAGGGAAGATAGTTGTTTCACGGCATAGGGTTGGTTTTCAAGATAAGAAAGGTAAGCCGTGGTATTTTCAATGGGATGAGAGAGTGCCAGATAATAAGATTAAATAGATTCCGAAAATACTATATTGTTGCTTTCGTGACTAAAAAAGTTCGAAACTCGTCCACTCTGGGGAGTTATTTGCATCATAAGGCGTTGTAACTATTAATATATAGTTGCAGTGCCTTTTTTGTTGGTGTATCATGAGGAAATGAAAAATTTGGAAATAGGGACGCAAGTGTCTGTCCACTGTTTTTCTGTTTTATTATTCTTAAAGGGCGGTTCATGATTCGCCTTTATAAACGATGGAGAGAACATGGAACAACGCAGAATCTTTAGGTTATCACTTTTTATAATGCTTTTGATGGGTGGGCTTGGGCTTTCGCCTGTTCTTGCACAGACTGGTCTTTATCAGAATATTGAGACGGTCAAAATAGCGACCTCTGCTGACGGCACAGCGATCAATTATTACGAGCATGGGCAAGAGGGACCGGTACTTGTGTTCGTTCACGGATGGAGTTGTGACGCGAGCTACTGGAGAGAGCAGGTCGAGTATTTCAAGGAGAAGTATCACATGGTTCTGATTGATCTGGCTGGGCATGGTCGTTCTGGGAGTGAGCGTGAGAATTACACTATGGAAGCTTTTGGTCAGGATGTGAAGGCTGTTGTCGAGAGTATCGGGTCAGAGAAGGTGGTCTTGATCGGTCATTCTATGGGGGCCCTTGTAATCGCAAATGCGACCTCCTTGATGCCAGAGAAGGTTATCGGATTGATAGCGGTTGATGACCTTCAGAACGTGGAGTATCCCCTGGGGGAAGAACAGTTCAAGGAGATGACTACGCCATTCAAAGAAGATTTCAAGCAGGGTGTCAGAGGTTTCGTTATAGGTATGTTGCGTTCTGACAACTCGCTGGTCAATGAATGGGTGATCTCTGATATGTCTTTGGCTGATCCCAGGGTTGCGCTGAGTGCAATAAACGGGTCATTAGGCGGGTATATGACAGGTGATGTGGCCAAGTTGTTTGATGAATTGGATCTTCCGGTTGTAGCTGTGAACGCCGACCTTTGGCCAACAGATGTCGAAGCGAACAGACGGCATATAAAGGACTTTGAACTAATCCAGTTGGACGGACTGGATCATTTTTTGATGCTTAAAGCACCTGAGCGTTTCAACCCTGCGCTTGAGCAAGGTGTTAAAATGATGCTGAAGAAATAAAAAAGAGAAACAATCAAAGAGATTCGTTTTCTATTACCCCGAAGCCCCTTCTGTGGCAATAGTTTGGTAGTTCTTGAATCCTGCGCTCAAGATTATGATAAATCCTCCTCCAATATTGTCACTTACAGTGTAGCCAGTTAATGAGTTGGAGCATAGTGCTACAATAAGATTTGGATGTGCGGTTATTTCGGAGGGACCTTCTACATACCAACCGAAGTCTGAGCGTTTTTCCTCTCTCCATTTGTTGTTCGTTTTTTTCCATATTTGAATATTATTATTTTTAATAATAACAGAGTTTATGAAAAAAAGAAAAAGGAAATAAAATAATAGGTGGAAACGCCATGTTTAGCTAAAATACGATCCTTTAATTCTTAAACAATTAGAAACTTGTAAGCATTTGCTTATTTTCAAGTTGTTCAAAGAGCAAAAAGTTGCAAAACTCGTACACGCGGGGGAGTTATTTGAATCATAAGGCGTTGGAACTATTAATATATAGTTGCAACGCCTTTTTTGATGGTGTATCATGTGACAATAGAAAAAGTGGGATTTAAGGATTTGTTTCGATGTATTGAAAGGATATTTTTATGAAAAAAGTACCACTTACAATTACGATTCCATGTGTTTTGGACATTGTTATTAGCGTTTTATTTATTGTTATTAGTTTAGTTATGTATGCTTTAGGAGCATCTCCAAGTTGGATTGAGAAGGGGCTATTAGTACTCGCCAGTATCAACGGAGTTGCTGCTTATAAATGTATGAAAAGAAATTTAATTGCTGGATATATAGTTGTTGGTTTAAAAGGTTTAACTGTTTTTGTCATGCCTGCAACTATAGTCATAGGGTTATTATGGGGCTATTTACTTATTCGACATAGCTTCTCAAAAGGTTTTTTTAGTGAACCTGAAGTTGTTGTAACGTTTGAAAAAAAGTCTTGGCTAAAAGCCATTGTCGCAGGGATCGTAATGCTTATTCTTATTTTTATTTCAGCATATTTTCATTCACAAAATAATCCTAACAATAAAATGTTGCAAAAAATAGATATAACCAGATCGAATATGGACATGGTTAATTCATTTATAGATAACTATTTTAAAGAAAATCATAAGTTGCCGATTGCACAATCTGAAATAAAAGAGTTGAATGGTCCTAATAAACACATGGCTAGTTTTGATGCGTGGGGATATGACATTGTTTATGTATATGATGAAAAAAATGATTCGTATCAGTTGATAAGTATGGGTGAAGATGGTGTTGAGTCAGAGGATGACATTGTTATGGAGATTAAATAAGTGCATACATTTATAAGTAAATTAATGATTTTGTAGGAACTTTGTATTTCAAAAAGTTGCAAAATTCGTCCACGCGGGGGAGTTATTTGCATCATAAGGCGT
>JAHJCZ010000180.1 GCA_018812705.1 Candidatus Omnitrophota bacterium | reverse complement strand
TATTAGAAGGACAAGATAAAAAGAAGGAAAATGAAGGGCATATTTATGCGTTAAAATAAGGCTAAATCCTCGTTTTTATACTTTGTAGCGAAAACATGCAGCCGCAGTATTTTTGTCTATAAAATCTTTCACGCTGAGATGTTTCATACATCAGGATGCTGCCTCCTTCCTTTCTCCAGTTAAAATCCCAGAAAGTAAGGGTTGTATATGCTTTAGCTGCGGTAATCCCGCTGTTGTTGACTTGAGACAGGTCTTTCCACCGGGAAATCCCTAGGCTGGTTGCGAAGATGTTGAACCCGTTTTCATTAGCGAACTGAGCGGATTTTTGCATTCTTATGTCAAAACATTTAGAGCATCTTTTTCCTCTTTCCGGCTCATTTTCCATGCCTTGAACTTGATCAAGCCAGTTGCTCTGATCGTAGTCCGCATCAATGAATGGAATGTTTAATTTTAATGCAAAAATTTTATTCTCTTTTTTTCTTTGTTCATATTCGTCTTGGGGATAGATGTTCGGATTATAATAAAAAACAGTAATATCAATTTCTGAATCAACCATTCTTTCTAAAATGTTCCCAGAGCAAGGCGCACAGCAACTATGTAGCAGTACCTTTTTTTCGCCGTTAGGTGGAAATAATTTTGAAGGTGTTTTGTTTTGCATTGCTTAAACTGAGGATTTTATGGCATTTGGGATGGAATCGGAAATATCAGAAGCTGTCAGGGATATTTTAGTTTTTATCTTGGCAGCTAGGTCACCGGCTTTTCCATGTATGTATGCTCCAAAATTAGCTGCTTCAAAACACTCAAGGCCCTGTCCGACAAAAGCCGATATAATTCCAGTTAGGACATCACCGCTTCCTGCTGTAGCCATTCCAGGATTGCCGTTTTTGTTTATATAAATTGAACCATCATGATCGGCGACAACAGTATTATTTCCTTTGAGAAGCAAAACACAATTGTACTGAGATGCAAAAGTCCTAGCAGCATTGCCGCGAGCCTTCTCTATGTCAGCTTTCTTTAGTTTTGTTAATCGTGCCATTTCTCCAGTATGAGGAGTTAGGATCTTTTTTGTTTTTGATCTTAAAAGGATCTTTGGGTCTTGGGCAATAGCGTTTAAAGCATCTGCATCAATAACAAGTGGCACTTGTGAGAATTCAATTATCTTTAAAATAAGTTTTTGCGTGCTTTTGTCTGCACCAAGTCCGGGACCGATAGCTATGCAGGAATATTTTTGCAAAGAGTTTTTTAGCTCTTTGAACGCAGCTAAAGACAATGTCTGGTTTTTTGTTTCGCTAAGAGGCAAAGTCATAATGCAGTTCGAGATCTTTTTCTGCGCAGTTAAATTTAAACTTTTAGGTATAGCGAAAGTGACAAGGCCTGCACCAGATCTCATTGCAGAAATACAGCTTAGCGCTCCTGCTCCAAGCATTCGGCCTGATCCAGCAATGATCAGTATATGGCCGAAATTGTTTTTGTGAGCTTTTTTATTCTTTCGTGATAATAGCGTTGGCAACCGCATAATTTTTGGTATGAGAAAGTGAGATTAATATTTTATTTTTATAAAACCTGTCTTTAAACAAGCAGTAGGGCTTGCCGTCCTCATCGTTTAATATCTCAATGTCTTTCCAGCTTATGTGAGGGTGCTTTCCAATTGCTTTGTAGACAGCTTCTTTTGCGGCGAACCTTACAGCAAAGTGCTGAGCTGGATACTTGTGATTTTGGGAATACTCAATTTCTTTGTCTGTGAAGATATGCAATAAAAAACTGTTTCCCCAGCGTTTTATTGCAGTTTCTATTCTGCTTACTTCAATGATATCTATCCCTGTTCCGATCACCATAATAAAAAATCTTTATTTCCCATGTACAATTTTTGCCATTTCTTTGACCGCCTTTTCTAATCCTACAAAAGCTGCATGAGCTATTATTGAATGGCCAATATTTAATTCGTGCATGCCAGGTATTTCTGCAATTGCTTTTGTGTTGTGATACTTTAATCCGTGTCCGGCGTTAACTGTTAAACCAAGCGACTGGGCATATTTAGTCATAGCCTTTATTGTTTTTAATTCGCGCGCGATCGCTGTTTTTGTTTTTGCCAGGTCAAAACATCCGGTATGGATCTCAATGATCTTTACTCCAGCTTCAAGGGTTTTGTCTATTTGCTTTTTTATAGGATCTATAAATAAGCTGACCCCTACTCCATTGTCGGATAATATTGTGTTTACTCTTTTTATCTTGATAAAATTCTTAACGACATCAAGGCCGCCTTCGGTTGTTATTTCTTGACGTTTTTCAGGCACAAGCGTAGCTTGATCAGGTTTGATTTTACATGCAATATCAACAATTACTTTTGCGATAGACATCTCAAGATTGAACCTGATCTTTAAAGCATTCTTTAATCTCTTAACATCCTCATCAATTATATGACGACGATCTTCTCGTAAATGTGCAACAATGCTGTCTGCTCCTGCTTTTTCGCAAATTAAAGCAGCTTTGATAGGGTCTGGGTCAAACTCTCTTCTTGCTTGACGTAGCGTTGCGATATGATCAATGTTTACTCCGAGTAGTGCCATAATAATGCCTTATTTTAACAGTTCTCCGTTTACATATATCCATGTAATTATGGCTAAAGCAAGGGAAATGATCTTGAGGGTCAGATTATTTGTTAGGAACTTTTTCATTTTTCTTTTTCTTCGAATCGTCTTTTGCGACCAAAATGCTTCTTAATATATTAGTTAATCTTTCTTTATTAACAATAGGAATAAATCTTCCTTCTGACGCAACAGAGATCTCTCCGGTTTCCTCAGATACCATAAGAACGACAGCGTCTGTTTGTTCAGTTATTCCTAATGCAGCCCTGTGTCTTGTCCCTATTATTTTGCTAAAGTTTGGATTGTCAGATAATGGGAACAAACAAGAAGCAGCAATTATTCTGTCGCCTCTTATGATAACGCCACCATCGTGAAGCGGTGTTTGTGGTGTAAAAATAGTTTGAACAAGTTCGGAAGATATTTTTGAATCGATCTGGACACCGCTATCTATATATGTGCTTAGCTTTGCTTCAATTTCAATCGCGATCAGGCAGCCTGTTTTTTGTCTTGCTAATTTATATATAGCAGAAGTAAGCTCGCTTATGATCTCTATGATCTCAGATTCTTCTAAAGCGAAACTAAATAAGTGATGTTGTCCCAGACGGGCTAAGCCTTGACGAAGTTCCTGTTGAAAGATTATCATTAGAGCAACGATTGAAATTGCAAAGAACTTTGTGAGCAGCCAATTGATCGTGTTTAAGCCAATGATCTGCGATGCAAGAAAAGCTACCAGTAAAATAGTGATACCTTTAAGGACTTGAAAGGCGCGAGTTCCCTCGAAGAAGACCAATATTCTATAGAAAGCGATCCAAAGTATCCCAATTTCTATAATAGGTTTTATGATGTTCCAAATGATAAAATTCATTGTTTTAATTTGTCCGTCGTAGGGTTAAACTGTTTTCTCATTAACAATGGCATCGGTCATAATGACGGCATCCTTAATGGCAGCTACATTATGAACTCTAACAATATGAGCACCTCTAATAATACTGGCACATACAGTGGACACTGTGCCAATTAGGCGCTTGCGTACTTCTTTATCTAATACATTACCAATAAAAGATTTACGGGATGTGCCGATTAATAGAGGTTTATTTAATGACCTAAAGGCATTTATGCGGTTAACTATTTCCAGATTGTTTTCTACAGTTTTAGCGAATCCGATGCCAGGGTCAATTATGATTCTATCTGATTTTATTCCGATTTCCAAGCATTTTTCAATTGATTTTTGCAAAGTTTTAAAAATATTTTCGATCAAATTGCTGTAATTGATATTATTTTGCATATTTTCAGGAGTTCCTTTTATATGCATTAGCACAATTGCAGCATTATAGTCCCTAACCATTTTTAGAAGTGACTTATCAGGATTTGTACCCATTATGTTATTCACTATAACAGCACCCTCATCCAAAGCCATTTTTACTACATTTGGCTTATAAGAATCAACTGAAATTGGTACTGTAATATTTTTTGCCAATAACTTTATTGTCGGAATAATTCGCTCGATTTCCTCTTGTTCAGATATCCTGTTTGACCCAGGCCTTGTCGATTCTCCGCCAAGGTCAATTATATCAGCGCCTTGTCTTACTAGTTTTTTTGCATAGCTGGCCGCTTTTTTGGCAGAATATCCTGATCTAAAAAGTCCATCATTGCTGAAGGAATCAGGAGTTAAATTAACAATGCCCATAATTTTGGTTTGATCACCAAGATGAATTTTATGGGAGCCTGCAGTTATAGTATATCTTTTGCGTTTAGAAATTGGCATTGTTAAAGTTTGTAAAGGTATGTAGAGTTCTTACAGTCTTACCTTAAAGAATGGCAAGACCTAGTGTTGATAAGCAGTAAACTACTTATCAACTTCTTCAGTTTTATTTGGTTCTGTTTCTGATGTGGCTTCTTTTTTATCTGTTAAACCGAGCATCTCTTTTGTTTCATCAATATTGATAATTTCTTTTTCGATCAATCTTTGAGCAATTTGATCCAGTTGAGACCTGTTAATGGTCAACAGTTCTTTGGCTCGGTTATAAGATTGATTAACAAAATTGTGGACTTCATCGTCTATTTTCTTTGAGGTGTCTTCACTATAATCTTTTTGTTCCATTAGATCGCGTCCAAGAAAGTGTTGGCTCTCTCTTTTGCCGTAAGCCAATGTTCCCAGTTTCTCGCTCATGCCATAAACACAAACCATGTTCCTAGCAATTGAAGTTACCCGTTCCAGATCATTTGAGACTCCGGTAGAAGTATCATTAGAATATATCTCTTCTGCGACAAGTCCGCCTAGTATAACGGTCATTTGTCCAAGTAATTCTTTTTTGGTGTAATAGTGCTTGTCTTCTGTTGGAGGGGTAAGAGTATATCCTCCTGCCATGCCTCGAGGAATGATCGATACCTTTGAGAATGTATCAACTTCATCAATCAATAAAGATAAAAGTGCGTGCCCAGATTCATGATAAGCTGTCATTTCCTTTTCCTTCTTTGAAATTGTACGGCTCTTTTTCTCAGGGCCCATTGTTACCCTTTCTACAGCTGCATGAAATTCATTTTGGCCTACTGATTCTTTGTCTTTTCGTGCAGCTAACAATGCTGCTTCATTACATACGTTCGCAAGATCAGCTCCGGAGAAATAGACGGTCTGCTGAGCTATCTTTTTTAAGTTAACATCAGAAGCAAGCTTCAAATTTTTAGTGTGTACTTTTAGAATGCCTTCTCTGCCTATAATATCAGGAAGTGTAACTACGATCTGGCGGTCAAATCTTCCTGGACGTAGTAGCGCTGGGTCAAGCGTGTCAGGTCTATTTGTTGCTGCAATTAAAATTAGTCCGCCTTGACCATTGAACCCATCCATTTCAACTAATAGGGCATTTAAGGTTTGCTCTCGTTCGTCATTGCCCCCTCCTATACCTGCAAAACGTAATCTTCCGACTGCATCAATTTCATCAATGAAGATGATCGCTCCTTTTCCGGAGGCTTGAGAGGCTTTTCTTCCCTGTTCAAATAAGTCTCGCACTCTCGAAGCTCCAACACCAACGAACATTTCAACAAAGTCTGAACCGCTTAGAGAGAAAAAGGGAACATCTGCTTCTCCGGCAACTGCTTTGGCTAAAAGTGTTTTTCCTGTTCCTGGATATCCGATCAATAAAACACCTTTTGGGATCTTGCCCCCTAGTTTTTCGAATCTTTTTGGTTCTTTTAGAAATTCAATTATTTCCTGCAACTCTTCCTTTGCTTCATCAACTCCGGCGACATCTTTAAAAGTAACTTGATCTTTGTTCTTGTTAGAGATCTTTGCTTTTGACTTTCCGAATGACCAGATCTTGTTTCCCATTTGAGAACCTCTATGAGAGATGAACCATATGAAAAACAAAAAGATGATTATAGGCATAAATGAAAAGAACATTTGGCTCCAAAATGTTTGTGGAGGGACAACTGAAAAATTTGTGACATTTTCTCTTATCAGATTAAGGATAGCCTCGTCTTTATTTGGAATGTTAAGCTTAAAACTAGTTCCATCACTAAGCGTGCCTAAAAGAGTGTTTTCTGCGCTTTCAACTAGTTCTAATTTTGTTATATCGCCTGTTTCTTTATTGCTAAGGAGAATGGAATAAAATTCGCTATAAGTCAATTTTTTTGCAGTGCTTGTGCTTGTCATTGATTCTGTTTGTCCCAACATTATTAATGCAATAAATCCAAGTATTACCCATACAAGCCAGTTATTGTTTACTTGTTTGGGGTCTTTCTTTGGAGGCATGCGACGATTGGGTCTTTTCGGATTCGGTTTATTATTGAAATCAGAATTTGTCATCTATAGTTATCCTTTTCTGTGATAAATTACTAAAATTTGGCATTCATTTAATATTAATATAATTAACGATTATATATAAACTTAAT
>JAHJCZ010000179.1 GCA_018812705.1 Candidatus Omnitrophota bacterium | reverse complement strand
TAACTATAATGTAAAAAATTATAATAATAATACAAATATTTGAAATGACTATTTTAAACAAAAATTTTTCTCAAAACACCCATGATCTTGATCTGAGTTTTAAGCCTTTAAGGGGTTCGAAAAAAATATACAGAGAATGCTCTAATTATAAAGACCTGCTCGTCCCTTTTAGACAAATTACATTATCTAATACTGTTGACCATAAGGGTAATGAAACTCCAAATGAACCTTTATATCTATATGACACATCGGGTCCTTATACAGACCCCGAAGTTCAAATAGATATTACAAAAGGTCTGCCAAAAATAAGGAATCACTGGATCAAAGAAAGAGGAGATACTGAAGAATTAAGCCAATCAACTTCATCATGGCGCAATCAACGTAAACTTGATCCTGATTTAGATACAATTCGTTTTAAAAATAGCAGTATACCGCTACGTGCAAAACCTGGCAGCAATGTAACTCAAATGTATTATGCAAAAAAAGGCATAATAACAAAAGAAATGGAGTTCATCGCTATAAGAGAGAACTGTAGAGCCGAATTTGTATGCAGTGAAATTGCTGCTGGAAGAGCTATTGTCCCAGGCAACATCAACCACCCAGAATCTGAACCAATGATAATAGGCCGTAATTTTCTTGTAAAAATAAACGCCAATATTGGAAACTCAGCAATATCTTCAAGCATTACTGAAGAAGTAGAAAAAATGGTTTGGGCAATTCGTTGCGGAGGCGATACTGTAATGGATCTCTCAACGGGTAAGAATATCCATGAAACAAGAGAATGGATACTTCGCAATTCGCCTGTTCCGATCGGAACAGTGCCAATATACCAAGCTATAGAAAAAGTGAATGGAAAAATTGATGTATTGACCTGGGAAATATATAGGGACACTTTGATAGAACAAGCAGAGCAGGGAGTGGATTATTTCACTGTTCATGCTGGCGTACTTATTGATTATGTCCCTTTAGCGATGAAAAGAAAAGCTGGAATAGTTTCTCGAGGTGGTTCAATACTCGCCAGCTGGTGTAAAATACATAAAAAAGAAAACTTTCTTTATACGCATTTCGAGGAAATTTGTGATATTCTAAAAAAGTATGATGTTGCATTTTCTCTCGGCGATGGTTTCCGCCCAGGATGTATAGCTGATGCTAATGATGAAGCTCAATTTGCAGAATTAAAAACACTTGGTGAATTGACACAAATAGCATGGGAACATAATATACAAACGATCATCGAAGGTCCCGGTCATGTCCCTATGAATCTTATAAAGGAAAATATGACTAAGCAATTAGAATTATGCTCTGAAGCGCCATTTTACACATTGGGTCCATTAACAACAGATATTGCTCCTGGATATGATCATATAACGTCTGCCATTGGCGCAGCTATGATAGGCTGGTATGGAACAGCAATGCTATGTTATGTAACACCAAAAGAACATTTAGGCCTACCGACTAAAAAAGATGTCAAAGAGGGTATTATTGCTTATAAAATTGCAGCCCATGCTGCTGACCTTGCCAAAGGCCATCCTAAGGCAATTGATTGGGATAATGCAATGTCGAAAGCAAGAACTGAATTCAGGTGGGAAGATCAATTTAATCTAAGCCTAGATCCTGAAACGGCGAGAGAATATCATGATCAAACTCTTCCTGATGAAAAATCAAAAAAAGAAAATTTCTGTTCAATGTGTGGTCCGGATTTTTGTGCAGTAAAAATATCTAAGGACCTTTGTAATAGCGATACTAATAACTAAACACCTAAACACTAAAAGGAGAACTTATGCGTAACACTTCAATCTCCGATCTCATAACAAAAAGCATTGACCGAACAAAATTTATTCTATTTGATCCAATTTCAATAAAGAAATGGATCTACTTATTATTCATTGCATACATGGCTGGTGCTATTGGTGGAGGAAGTGGAGGCAATAATTTTGGTGGAAGGGAAAAAAACGCAGAAGCTTCTATTAAACAAGAATTCGCACTTGCTCAAAATAATAATTCGTATAATAAACAAATTATTAAACCAGTACAAGAATCCAACCCTCTTATTAAAGCATCAGAACCATTAACAAATCAAAATAATTATTCAAAAAAAGGTAATTTTTCTGATCTTTTTTCGAATATTTCACCAGCCAGTCTTCCTTTTATAATTATTGGGTTCATTTTCGTTGCAGCAATTACAGTGCTATTTACCTGGCTTTCATCAAGATTTAAGTTTGTTTGGTTTAATTCTATTCACAACGACACCTACTGCATTGTTGAACCATTCGGAAAATATCAAGCAGAAGGCAATTCTTTGTTTAAAGTACTGCTTACATTAGCTGTAGTTGGAATATTATCTTTTGCAATTGTTGCGGGTATAACCCTATTCTCAATTAACTCAGCAGGCGGTTTTGATAAAAGTTTTAACTGGACATTCTTCGTAGGTCTCAAGATGCTTATTGCACCAATTTTAATTTTACTCTCAATTATTGTCTTTTTTGGGATTCTAACGGTTTGTATTGATCACTTTACTGTAACTATTATGGCTATGGATAAGTGCTTATTTGGCGAAGCTTGGAAAAAATTCACAATAATATACAAAGAAAATACTAAAGATTTCTGGCTATATATTCTTGTCCTTATAGGTTTAGGAATTGCCAGCGGGATCATTTCTACAATAATTGCAGTGATCGTTATAATTGCATTAATGCTAGTAGCTGTTATTATTTTTGGGCTTCTTTTTGTGATTTTTCAAATGATCATGAAAGCAAATATTATTTTCACAATAGTAGCTTTTGCACTAGGAATCCCTTTTGCACTAGCAACTTTCATATTGTTAATTTCTATTGGTTTACCATTCGCTGTTTTCTTTAGGAACTTTTCATTATATTTTATTTCTAGCCTTGATTGTGGTTATTCACCATTGAGTTTAGACAATTTTGATGATATTAAAACTATAAATATATAAAAAGGAGGCAACATGACTGAAGTACAAAAAAGGACCTTAGGCATAGCTATAGCAAGTTTGGTTTGTGGTTGTTTTTTCATTATTCCATTATTAGGCTTTTTACTATCCGTTGCAGCTATTGTTCTAGGAATTGTTGCTTTGGTAAAAATAAACAAGAACCAAGAAATGTATCAAGGAAAAGGGCTTGCTATAAGCGGTATTGTCCTTGGTGGCCTTGGTATTTTAATATTGCCCATAATAGCTTTATTAGCTGCTATAGCAATACCAAATCTTCTACGAGCAAAAATATCAGCAAATGATGCACTTGCCAAAAGCACACTTAGAACTCTATCTACAGCTTCAGAAACATATGCCACAGCTAATAACAGGCAATACCCCCTTAGTATATACGACCTGATGGATGCAGTACCTCCATACCTAAATACAAACTACTGTGATCAAACCATGGCAGGTTATACTTATGATTGTAATTTCAATACGGAAGAATATTCGTTTACAGCGACTCCTGTTAATGAAGGCACTTCAGGGTCTCAATCATACACAATTGTAACTGGTGGAATAATGACAGAAGAGGATAACCGTTCGGGCTATTCTTACTAAAGATCCTGTTTTAATATCAAATTCATATTATATAGTTTTTGGGGCTGTAGCTAATTGAGGAAAGATAGAAGCGTTCTCAGACATAAAATCTTCTAGCTTCGTTTTAAAATGTTTAAGTTCTTCAATTGCTTGATCCCTATAGTCTTGAGACTCTTTGACCATTTTGGGAAACAACTCAAAATAATAGTCAATACCATCCATAAGATTATCTTTAAATTCAACCAATCTTTTTATCTTCTTATCATTTGGCTCACACAAACATTTTTTAGATTCTTGAATAAAATTATCCACATACATTCTCAATTCTTGAATGAACATATTTGGACGCACTTTTGAGTTAAGTATATTAATCCTCCCGTAAATGTGATCAACCATTTCAGCTAGAGTAAAACCTTTTGAAAAATAGGCCAGGTTTGGTCCTGGGCAAATAGCGGTCTTAAATTTTGTATCATCACCATTAATACAACATTTTTTTAGAGCAGAAGCACCAAGATCATGGCAAAGACACGATTTCTCAACAATACGTTCAAATTGCTCTTTAAATTTTTCAGGTTCCATTTTCAAAGCCATTAGCTGTTCTAATTTTAATTTCTGATATTGCCTTGAAGCAGTACAAATAGGTTTTTCTGTAAATTCTGTATTTGTGACTAAATGCCCTTTAGTACAAGGACTGCCTGGCTCGCCTTTTGCTAAACGCTCTTTTTTAGCTATTTCACTAATTGAATTTCTCAAGTTGTTAAAAAGAACCCCCAATGGTGAAACATGGCTTAGAAAAAGATCTTTTTCTTCTGATTCAGCCAACTTCTTTAGCGTTTCTTTATCAACAGTACTTGCCTCTGGAACTAGAAGAAAAGGGGTTCCCCAGCCAGTTTTTGAAACATTATAGTGGTCTAATAAAAACTCGTCTTCATTGACTGTACCAATGCCCCCCTGGGCTGTAACTTTCAATTCATGAGGATTTTCAAATGTTTTTCTATTGTTTAGCTTCAAAGCTTTATTGTAAATTTCGTGAAGACTAGCTGCTAATTCATTCCTTTTATTCTTAAACTCTTCAAGTATAGGCCCTAATAAAAACCCATTACTGGCAAAAGCGTGACCGCCACAATTTAAACCAGACTCAACTCTGTATTCAGAAACCCAAAGACCTTTCTTTGCAAAGAACTTTCCTTGAATAATTGAAGACCTGTAATCACTAACTTTAAGGATTATCTTCTTTTTGATAAAACCACTAGCATTGGCGTAAAAATCCTCAAACTTTTCTGCATAAGTGTATAGTGTTCTGTTTATTCCAGCAGAGAAGACAATAGCAGAATTCAATGTGCTCTTTGCATATCCTCTAAGGGCAGAAAGCGCATCAGAAAATTCCTCTGACAATAGGACATCGTTCTTATCATAATTAATCCTATCAAGCTTTGTCATAATATTGACATCAATGCTTCCTGGCTCCATTTGAGACTTAAGCTCATCCTGAAGCTTCTTTTTTTGATCAAGATCTTGCTCACTAAGCATTTTCTTGTATTGAACCTTTAGATCAGATCCGTCTTTAAGAAGTTCGAAATACTTAGTTATTTCACTATCTGGCTCAAACTCGCTTGAACGTACTTTTTCAAAATCTCTTTTAACCATCTTATCGAGTAAATTTAAATAAGCAGTGATCCTGCGAGCTCTATAGTCTTCATCAAATTTTTTAATAGGCACATAAACGTCATCTATAATTCCACAGTAATACTTCCTCATTTCCTCGATCATAGAGTCATCTACAAGAGAAATAACAGAGGATATGCCGTATTTAGCTACTTTGACAGGTGAATCAATTGTAAAACCCGTTCCCATGACAGGTATATGAAATGTGTGCATTTAAAACCTTACTATTAATGTGTTATAAATATTTTATTATATATTACCTTGTAAATTAATAATTTCAAGTTTAATAATTTTTTATTAAT
>JAHJCZ010000178.1 GCA_018812705.1 Candidatus Omnitrophota bacterium | reverse complement strand
GGAATGTAACTGCCGTGCGTGATGTATTTGTCATCTGAATCACAGGAAGAGCCAGCCAGCCAGGTTCTGGCAAGTTTTTTATCATAAAGATCATTATTTCTAACTTCTTGATATATCTTAGAAGCTTTCGTTTTATCATTTTCGACTTTTAGTGCATGCACATATCCTTCTAAAAACAAAGGCAAGGCATGTTTTTTAAAGCTCTTTGGCCTCACAAATGACATTTTAGCTTTATTATTTCCTAAAACCTCGTAATTCTTTACTTCATGATAGAAATATGTTGCTAAAAACCCTTTACTATCCTTCCCTGAACTAATTGCTCTATCCGTTCTGGCAATAACTAATTTCAAGAAATCCCTAATTTCAGCAACTGATATTTCGCAAACCTTTCCATCAATACCTTTTCTAATTAGAGCTCTATATTTTTCCTTTGCTTCATTTGACTTGTCCCAATAAGACAAGGCCTTCTTTTCTTTACAAAGAACACTGGATAGCTCAAGAACAAATGTATGCAATTCTTTGAAAAGACTTACTTTATCACTATCTGCCAAAGATAATCTATCTAAGGCATCTAATAAAAATATTGCAATTCTTTTCAATTCAAATGTTTCTGAGATCGAAGAACCCAAGAGTCCAGGCAGACCATTAAGGGCATCATACCAGCTTGGCTTATCTGCCTCCATCTCAATCCCCACACCACTAGGATCAAGAGTAGCGACTTTATTAGAAATAATACAAACGATCTTCTCTATCAAATTAGTAAAATAAATCTCGCCCTTTTCATCCTTGATCCTTAATCTATTGCCTCCCTGCTTAGCATGGATCTCTCTAGCACCATTAAAAACAGACTCATACTGTCTTACACCTTTTTCAGTAAGAACATACCTTTGACTTCTCGGCAGAACATAGTGTGAATCATGATAAAAACTGAACACCTTTTTATCACACAAAATGTCTTTTAATTTCTCTGGATAAAAACCCAAGTAGCTTTCAAGAAGATCCAGATTATAAGTCCAATGGTCGCTCCAAAACCCTTCTCCATGTTCTGCGGATTCAGACTTATAACATATCTCTAAAACTCTACTTAAAAACTCTTTTATCCCACACTTCAGATCAATTTCATTTTGTGTAACAAATTCTAGTAAAGACCCCGGCATAAATGCTTTTTGAAAATATTCTATTAGCTTATCTTTGTCTTTTCCATTTTTGATCAATGAATTAATTAACTTCTCACCCTTTTTTGCATCTTCAATTGCAAAAGTAGCACCTTTTACAACAAGAGGGTTATATCCGTCCGCTTGACCCAAATTATAAAATACGATTATATTATTATCGCCGACATCACTGTTAAACCAAATATCATTACGTCTATTCTGATTAACATCACGGTAATTACCATTACCCTGAGAATAAAATGTTGGTTCCAAATAAAAGAAGTTATAATCCCTCTCTAAGTCACCATGCTTACGGCTGTAAACATTAAAAGCGATATTACCATCACTCGTTTTTAACGAAACAGGTAGTCCTCCTCTTAAAATATTGTCTAGAAATGTATGCTGCGAATAAAGATCGAAAGCTTCAGAAGAGCTGCTTGTTAAAGCATAATTCTTAACACTATCAACAACTTCTTTATTCTGCAAAGCTTTTTTATCTGCAAAACCTTTATCTGTAACTTGAGCAACAATGCCATCGACTTGGTCTACTTTGTGAGTGTTCCCAAAAACAGAAACAATATGGGACTCGGCACCAGTTTTTAAGTTAGACTTAAAATAGCTCATTGCCGCAGGAGTTCTATTGCTTGTTTGCTGAACTTTTGGGAATTTAAAGCCAGCCTTTAAATATTCTGTAGGTGATGTAAAGCTTGTGTTCTCACCGAAAACCTTAGCCGCCTCTACAATAACATCTAGCAGCTTTTCGCCTTTTGATTGTGGATTAAAACTAAAGAAGAAATTTCCTTCTTTAGTATGAATAACTTCCGGCTTATCTGACACCTCAACGTTTAATTGATAAAACGGTGCTTTTTTATTTATATTTCGTACTTTGATCCATGCCTCAATAGTCCTCGATAAATTTTTATTTAACCAATCTTTCATTCCATAAGAAACGATCATAGGAAGCCCATCAATGATCTCAACACTTAAATTTTTCTTCGAAATATTCTTGATAGTAACTTTTCTGAACAAAGCTGAATAATGTTCATTAGGCAGAGTATAATAATTAACTGTTATCACTAACCCAAGAGCTTTATTAACTTCCTCAAGTGTAAGATCATGAGCTGTTATAGACATTTTTTGACTTTTCTTATAGTCTGTACCTAAAATATCTCTTTGAAATGGCTCCCAATAAAATTCCTTCTTGTCAGTCTTCACTTTTACAAATGTTCTAAAACCATTTAAGGCTGTATGCCTATATGATTTGTTAGCAGGTTGAAATTCCATAATTGCTTTATCTTTAGACTCAATTCCAAAACTAGCAATACATTGTCCTCTATTAACATAAAAAACCCACATAGGAACTCCCCAAATACCTGCAATGCCTGGGAAAAAGTTACTAAAAGGTTTACTTTGATTATAATTCTCAATAATGAAATGTCCTTCACCATTAAGATATAATTGCGGGGCTAATGTCTCTTTGATATTTTTTTTCATTAAAAAACCTTTCTAATTGCCGAAAACTATCAATTTAATAGCATCATATTTTTGCTTTAGTGAGGATTCTTGCCTTTGCGAAAAACATTGTAATAACCTGAAAATTTAATCCATAAAAGAAAATCATTATCATCCTTATTACTCAAACGAATGCGGTTTAATTCATAAACATCTTTATTTCTGTAATCTGTTCCTCTATTTGTAGTTGATGCACTTGTATAACCAGCTTCTTTAACTATAGTCTTAATCTGTTCGCTAAAACCACCAACCGGATAAGAAATATGATTAACTTTTGACCCTAACATTTTTTCTAAGATCTCTTTACTTTTGAATATCTCATTCTTTTGCTCTGCTTCTGGTAAATCAGGCAAATAAGCTTCATTATATCCATGACTACCTATATCCATTCCACCTTCATGCATTGTCCTTAATTGCTCCCAACTTAAACGTCCTTTTTTACCAATTTTTGCTGGCGGCACAAAGAAAGTGGCCGTTAACCCATGCCTTTTTAGGACCGGCAAAGCATTCACAAAATTATTAACCTCGCCATCATCAAATGTTAAAACTGCTGTGTTTCTAGGAATAGCTACATCTTTGCTGATCATGTCGATCAATTTATCCATACTTATAACATTATATTTATGTCTCTCCAAAAAATTCAACTGCTTATCAAAATTATCAACTGTTACCCAAATATTCTCATATTTATCACCAACACCCACGTTATGATACATGATTATAGGGACAGAATAATTTGTTGATACCCATAATAATATACTGCTAAACACAAACAAAAAAACTATAAATACTATTAAAAAGAATTTCTTTATTCTCTTGAACATAATTTTTAAACCTTTGACATTTAAAAACGAAGCCTTTTAAAAAAACCTAACCTGTGGTACGTAACACCTGATTAACTAAAGAACTAACAACTTTATTATCGGCCCTACCTTGCGCTTTTTCAGCAACAACCTTCATAACTTTACCCATATCCTTCATTGATGTTGCTTGTGTTTCAGCAATTGCCTCATCAATTATTTTTTTTATTTCTTCTTCCGATAATTCTTCTGGCAAATAGAACTTTAGAATTACAACTTCAGCTTCTTCTTTATCAGCTAATTCCGGTCGCCCGCCATTACGAAACTGCTCAATAGAATCTTGTCTCTGCTTTATCTGTTTTTTAATTACAGCTATAACATCAACATCTTCAAGCTCTTGTAGCTTCTTATCTATGATGATATTTTTCATTTGCGCTCTTAAAAAATTCAATGTTGTAGATTTCAGAGAATCTTTAGCTTTCATTGCTTTAATATAATCTAAACTTATCTGCTTTTCTAACATATTTACTCCCTTAAGCGTTTGTTTTTATAATCAACCATCAGCAGCAAAATTAGAAAGGTATTCTACAAGATTAACTATTATATTTCTACTATTTTTATTTATTAAT
>JAHJCZ010000016.1 GCA_018812705.1 Candidatus Omnitrophota bacterium | reverse complement strand
GTGAATTGATCAATCTTTGTTCTATACATAATCAAGGGGAAGTATATAAGCCGATTCTTACCCAAGCTGTTGAGAATACAATATTTGATAGATGGGGTGTAATAAGTAGACATTTTGAGATCATTATAAAAGATATTTGTGGGGGACGAGGTAACAGCATAATTTCATCAATATTAATATCCCTGTCTAATGGGAAATATAAGATCGATGAAATTATTAATGATGTTATTATAAAGAAAGCCCAAATGACTCAGAGGCTCAACAGGCTTATAGAATTGGGGGTTGTTGTAAAGAACGGTGATTTTTATTGTTTTAAAGATAAGCTCTTGAAGTATTGGATCAAGTTTGTTTATCAGAAACGATTAAGGGATGTTGAGCTTGCGCCGGATAAACAAAGAAAACAATATAAAGAAGAATTTCATAAGTTGATAGATGATTTTAATGTGACCTCAAGAAAAGACTTGTCTTCAAGAATTGTTGAATTATTTAATTGTTTTGATAATGAAGCATTTAGCTTAAATGGAAGAAAATATAGATTGCCGCTATTTAGAACGGTTGAGCCTTTTAGATTTAAGAATGAAAGTGGCATTTACTTTGACATGATAAAAGCATCTTCAGAAAATGACCAGTGGTTCGTAGTTGTTAAGAAAGATAATGTTGGTGAAACAGATATAAATACTGTTTTGAGTGAAGTTAAGAAGATGACAAAAAGGATAGACAGGTGTCTTATTATTTCTTTGACGGGTCTAGATGAAAATGCGAGAATAAGGGCTCTTGAAGAAAGATTTTGGATCTGGAACGAGGGTGAAATAAACACTTTATTAACTCTTTTTGATAAGCCATATATTTTGTGATGAAAATAGGTGTTACATCAGATACACATGACAGAGGCCTTCCAAAACAGATGTTGGATGATTTTCAGGATGTGGATCTGATCATTCATGCTGGGGATGCTTGTTCTTTAGATGCTATCAACGAGTTGAAAAATATTGCAGAAGTGATAGCTGTTTTTGGTAATATGGATGATATGCAAGTTCGAGAAGGCTATCGAGAAAAATTGATAATAAAAAAAGAAGGTGCGTCTATCGGGATATTTCATGGCAGGGGATCTGCTAAGAAAGTTCTCGATTTTGTTGTTGAAGAGTTTAAGGATGAAAAAGTCGATGTTGTTGTTTTTGGACATTCCCATTGCGCAATAAAAGAAGTTATTGATGGCATTTTGTATTTTAATCCGGGGAGTCCTAATGACAAATTTTGTGCGCCATATTGTGCTTATGGAATATTGGAAGTTAAGGATGGAAAAGTTGACGCTAAAATCATAAAGGTCAAATGAACCATTCTGAACCAGGGGGTATCTAGGAAAGGCTTCCTGCCTGGACACATCGCATTCTTGAGGATTTTAACACACTGGTATTTACTGAGGCAATTAAATGGATAAGCTATGGGCTCCATGGAGAATAAAATATATTACCGAAGATCTTAAAAAATCTTCTGGATGTGTTTTTTGCAGGATTGTAAAAGAAAAAAAAGATAAGCAGAACTTTGTTGTCATTAGAGGCAAGTATTGTTTTGCAGTGCTTAATATCTATCCTTACAATAATGGCCATACATTAATAGTTACAAATAGACATGTTAGTGATATAGACAAGTTAAAAAAAGAAGAGAGAGATGAATTTTTCGATCTGCTTAGCGAGACAAAAGCACTAATACAAAAGACTATAAGCCCATCTGGTTTTAATATCGGTATGAATCTTGGAAAAGTTGCTGGGGCAGGTTTTCCAGGACATTTGCATATGCATATAGTCCCAAGATGGCCAGGGGATGTTAATTTTATGCCAGTTGTTAGCGGTACAAAAGTTATTTCCCAATCGCTAAAGACTTTGCACAAGGAGTTATGTGATGTTTACAAGAGAAAAAATTGAAGCTCTTGAAGAAAAGAATCTTGCTCCATATGCAATGAAAAGCAAATTTACTGCAGGACGCAAGCATGAAGAGCCGCAGTGCGCTCATAGAACATGTTATCAAAGAGATAGAGACCGCATAGTTCACTCAGAAGCTTTTAGAAAGCTTGAATATAAGACGCAGGTGTTTGTTATTTTCGAAGGTGATTACTACCGAACACGTTTAACTCACACAATTGAAGTTGCCCAAATAGCAAGAAGTATTGGAAGAAGCCTGCAATTAAATGAGGATCTTATTGAGGCTATAGCTTTGGCTCATGACCTGGGACATTCACCCTTTGGTCATGCAGGAGAAAGTGCTTTAAATTTGTTAATGGAGGGAGTGGGAGGTTTCAATCATAATTTTCATAGTTTTGAAATTGTTACTGAAATTGAGAAACGTTATCCTTGTTTTAATGGTTTGAATCTTTCTCAGGAAGTATTGATAGGAATTTTGAAACATGAGACAGATTATGATGATAAGGGTGATGTTGAAGAGTATCGAAATATAGGGCCGACGTTTGAAGCAAATGTAGTTGACGTAGCTGACGGATTAGCCTATTTATCGCATGATATTGACGATGGCATGACTTCGGGTTGTATTGCAAAGGAAGATTTAATAGAAAGTGAGCTATGGCATAATGCAGCTTCGAAAATTGAATCTACTCTCGAGAAAAATAATATTGAAATGTTTAAGTATCAGATTGTTCGAGCTTTAATCGATATGCAGATCAAGGATATGCTAGTTTATTCAAATGAAAAATTAGAGGAAGTTGGTTTTAAATCATCAGATGAAGTAAAAGATTATAATTTAAAAAAAATGAAAAACGTTATTATCGGCTATAGTCCTGAGATGAAGATGCAGCGAGATTTTCTTCAGAAGCTTGTAAATGAGAAGCTATACGGCCATTATAGAGTTGAGAGGATGACCTCTAAGGCTAGCAGGATATTAAATGATTTATTTGAAGTTTATAAAAAGAATCCTAAGCAATTGCCGTATGATGTGTATCCTAGAGATAGAATTTATTCCGAAGCAGAAACGCGAAAAATAATTTGTAATCATATCGCATTAATGACAGATAGGTTTGCATTAGATGAACACAAAAAATTATTTAACCCATACCAAAAAGTATAATCTTATTCTTTCTGCTGTTCACATGGTTTACAGGTTGGTTAATTCTACTTTTAACGTCCAGGAATTGGCTTTGCGTCTAACTAGGCTTTTGTGTCAATTTATTAAAGCAAGCTCCTCAAGCATATATATTCTTGATCCTGTAAAAGGTAAAGTTAGCTTGATCGCGATCTTTGATAATAAAATCAATATTCTTGTTGAGAAAAAGAAGGATCTTGCTAAGATCCCTAGTAAGGAATTAAAGGTTACTCAAGGGGGTTCAATTACTGAAAAGCATATAATAGGATTGCCTTTAGTGTCTGATGAAAATATCGGTGCAATATTTATTAAAAGAAAAAGAAGAGAGCCGGCTTTTACAGATTTTGACAGGGAAATGCTTGCTGTTGTAGCTGAACAAGCAGTTACTGCAATAAAAAATCTTCAGCTTTATGAAAAACAGCAAGAAATTATTTTAGGAAGTATTGAGTTTATTGGAAAGCTACTAAAGAAACACGGGCATTCTTTAAGAACTGCTCATATGCCTGCATTTTTTCAGATGATAAATGCAATTGCAAAAAAAATGAAGATGAACTCAGACGATATTGGTCATCTTTATTATGCCTGTATTTTACGAGATGCAGGTGCAATTGATGTGCCATATAACTTCTTGTTAAAAAGAGGTCAGCTTACGAAGGAGGAATTTAAGCTTGTACGTAAGCAGCCAAAAAAGAATGTCGATCTGTTAAAGCCAGTTGAATTTTTAAAGCCTGTTTTGCCGATCATACTTTATCACCATGAAAAGTATGATGGATCTGGTTATCCGTCGGGTTTGAAGGGAAACCGAATTCCTTTAGGGGCAAGGGTTATGGCTGTTGTTGAGGCTTTTGAAGCCATGACAGTTGAACGTCCGTATAAAACAGGTTTATCAGTTGATGATGCCATTGCAGAAATTAGGCACAATAGTGGAACACAGTTTGACCCTAAGGTAGTTGATGTTTTTGTAGAGCTTTCGAATCAAAAAAAGTTTAGAAATTACTTGAGTTCTTCTAACAAATAAAACTATAATTAGTATTATGGATATTAATAATAAGCCACATTCCCAGTTTGAATTATTTCCTGATTCTAATGTGAAAAAGAACGTAGGATCTGTTCAGCAAGGCAACTTTTTTAGGGGTTTTACATTCACGCCTGAAAATATAATAACTTCAATTATTATAATCATCGTAAGTTTTGTTGTTCTATTTTCTTTTGGGGTTGAAAGAGGTAAAAGGGTAGCAAAAATGACAAGTAACTCAAAAAATGGGGCAATTGAAAAAAAAGCTGTTCAAATTAATGGAAATAGTGTATCATTGCCTCCTTCTGATGAAGGGAAAGTTTCTGAAAATACGGAAATTGAAAAGGTTGAATTTGCAAGTGTTGGCCAGAGAATTATTGGCAATAACGAAGCAATTCTAAGTCTTCCGCAAGAAGTTCAGGAAACTAATCAGAATGTTTTTACCATTCAAGTTGCTTCTTTCAAACAGAAGAAAAATGCACAGATGGAATCTGAAAAGCTTAATGGTATGGGGGAGGATGTTTTTGTATTATCAAAAGGTGATCACTTAATTGTCTGCATAGGACGGTTTAAGAAAAGAGAAGAAGCAAAAACGTTTTCGAACAAAATAAAGTCAAGATATAATGATTTTTTAATAAGGAGATTGTAAGATGTCGTTACATCCATCTTTAAAGGTAGATACAGCTGGGGCACAACAAAGAACAGTTCTATCAAGAATTGAACGTATTAAAGATCTTATGAAAAAAGGTCTTTGGGTTGATGGTCAATCTGTAACTTCTTTACCAAAAACAAAGATTGTCAAGGTCAAAGCTAGAAAAAAGAAGGCTGAGGCTGAAGACAAGGATAAAGTAGATGAAAAGAAATAGGATTGTGTTTATTCTTTGGAATTTATTTTAGTTCTATCTGTTTAGCAGGAAGTATAGAATAAATTTGAGAAGTATTATGCTGTTTTTTAATAACCTATTTTGTTCCGCATAGCGGTCAAAAGCATACTCCACATAAATCTTCAAAATGATTCTACGAGTTGTTTTTCTATCAATATTATTTATTATGATGAACTTGAATGTCTGCTGTACTTTTGTTTCTGCAGCTTCAGTTCAGGAGTTTTTTCCATTTCTCGGAGAGGTGACTTCTGAAAAAGTCAATATTCGTGCAGGGCAGAGTGTGAATTTTGAGAATCTTTGTTTTGTTAATAATGGAGATAAATTGGTAGTTTTAGAGCGTGATTATAGTTGGTATAAAGTTATGCTACCAGAAAAGGCTGACAATTTTATCAGCAGTAAATATGTTGAACTTATAGAGTCAGATTTTGGTGAGATAGTTGGGGACCATGTCAATATTCGAAGTAAAAGTAATACTTCTTCAAGCATTGTTGGACAGCTTGTTAGGGGAGATAAAGTTGTAATTTTAAGCGAAGAAGAAGGTTTCTATAAAATATATCCTCACAAGAATAGCTTTGGCTGGATAGCTGACGAATATATCAAGTTCACGTCAAAGGACATTTCAAAATATAAAAGAACCCTATCTGACGAAAAAGAACGAGAGCTATTGTTAAAAAGGCAAGAGGAAGAAAGAATTGCAGAAGAGTTAAAAAGCATTGTTACGATAGCTGGGGTCATCCAGGTTCAAGAAGATATTGAATTGGACGGTTTAATATTTAAGATCGTTGCGGATGACAGTTCAGTTTATTACATCAAAGGCTTTAATGATGTACTTGGGGGTTTTGTTAATAAGAAAGTAAAAGTTGAAGGGAAAGTTGATCAGAATTCAAGGCAGATCGTTTCTTTCCCAATTGTTAATGCTTTAAAATTTCAGCTAGAACTATAAAAAAGATTGTTTGATTTATGCTTATTGAGATATTTTCGATTCTTGTTGTTTTGTTTTTTTCAATTATTCTTCATGAATGTGCTCATGGATGGGTGGCAAATAAATTGGGAGATCCAACTGCAAAACTTGCAGGAAGGTTAACATTGAATCCGTTAAAGCATGTTGATATGGTGGGTACTGTAATTATTCCTGGCATATTGCTGACGTTAAGGATGTTAGGGCATGATACTTTTGTTTTTGGTTGGGCTAAGCCTGTTCCAGTTATGTTCTCAAGGTTAAAAAATCCTAAGAGAGATATGATATGGGTTGGATTATCAGGGCCTGCAATTAATATTGCGATAGCAGTTTTATTGAGTAGAATTTTCATTGTTGGCTTGCCGAATGCTATGGAGGCATTGATAGAGATCGCTATTTATATGAATATTTTACTAGCGGTTTTTAATCTTATTCCTATTCCGCCTCTAGATGGGTCAAGGATCTTAATGGGATTATTGCCTGATAAAATTGCAATGAAATATGCAAGCGTTGAACGTTACGGCATATTAATAGTATTTGGCCTGTTGTATTTAGGTGCTTTTAAGATAATAGTATTGCCGATAATTTTAGTTGTCGGCAAGATATTGGGAGTTGATTTTTGATGCAGAAAGTTGCCCTTAAATTAAAAGAAAATTCTTATAATATTGTTGTTGGCAAGAATATTATGCCAAAACTAGGGGTTTATTTACGTTCTCTTGATATTGGCAAAGATGCAATTATCATAACAAATCCTGTCGTAAGAAAATTTCATGGAAAAGCCATTGAAACAAGTCTTAAAAAAAGCGGTTTTTCTGTAAAGGTCTTTGAAGTCCCAGATGGTGAAAAGTCAAAGTCGGCAAAGCATGCTTTTGGATTGATCGAGAAAATTGCTTTGTACGATTGTTTTAAGAGGCCATTTATTGTTGCTTTGGGTGGTGGAGTTATTGGGGACCTTGCCGGTTATGTTGCTTCAGCTTACAAAAGAGGTGTCCCTTATGTTCAAGTGCCAACGACATTTTTGGCGCAAGTGGATTCGTCAATTGGCGGTAAGGTTGCGATCGATCTTCCTGTCGGAAAGAACCTTGTCGGAGCTTTTTATCAGCCAAAGGTTGTTTGGAGCGATGTTTCTACTTTACTGACACTAGATAAGCGCCAAGTTCTTAATGGCTTTGCAGAAGCAGTTAAGTATGGAATTATTAAAGATAAGAAGCTGTTTGATTATATTCTTGAGAATAAGAAAAAATTGATAGAGCTGAATGCTAATGTATTGACTAATGTTGTGCTGGAATGCAGCCGTATTAAAGCCGCGGTGGTTTCTAGCGATGAGAAAGAGACCAGAGGCATTAGGACAATATTGAACTTTGGCCATACAGTAGGCCATGCTGTTGAAGCTGCAGGAAAGTATAATGGGTATCATCATGGAGAAGCTATTGCTTTGGGCATGAGAGCAGCAATTGAAATTTCCTGTAAATTAGGGTTAGCTAGTCAAAAAAATGCTGATCTTGTTAATGATGTTTTGAATGAGATCGGATTGCCGCAGTTTATTCAAAAATGTAAACTTGCAGATATTATGCGTATTATGAAACACGATAAGAAATTTATAGCTGGGAAAAATAGATTTGTTCTGATGCAAAGTGTTGGAAGGGTAAAAGTTGTTGAGGGCATTTCTATTGATGTTATCTCTTCTGCAGTAAAGAAACTGATGATCACTAAAATATAATCGGGATATTTTCTCTTATATCAGTAATAATACTTATAATTGAAGAAGATCTTTCTATTTTTTTACTTTTATAATTGTTCTTACCCCATTTTTATCAAGTAATTCAACTTCGTTGAGAGATATATTAGTTATAATCTTTTCATCAATAGATTCCCCAATTTCATAAACATCGTTATTTATTAGAGCAACCCTTTTATCCTCTGCCATCAGAGCTCCAGATAAGACGATAGAAGTTTCAATTTGTTGTGATTTGTTTATAGGCGCAGATTCTGTTGTCATAATATTTGAAACAGTTGGATTTTGGGTAATTGATGATTCTGAGATCGGGGTTTTTGCAGTAGAAGAAGCCCGTGTTTTTAAATAATAGAGAACAGTGTTTGTAGCTAAAATGATTACACTTACGATAAGGCAAAATAATATTATAGCTGAAGGTCTTATCCGTATATCGGAGAGTCCATTTATAGTTTCCTGTTTTTCAGGTATGTTATATTCAAGAGTATCTTGTTTATTCTCTTTCGATAAGTTGTGGTGTTCAATGTTCTTTAAGTTCTTTTGTGCTTTTTTTAGTGCATCGTGAATAATGCTCATTATCAGATAACCTCCCGGGCGCTTTCATCTATTATATCTTTAGTGATCGTGTATGTGTCTTTAGTGAAGCCTGCTAACAGTGCTCTATCGCAAATAATATTGATCATTCTTGGGGTGCCTCCAGAAAGGGCGAAGATCTCATCTATGGCATCTTTAGCGAAATGAACTTTGACTTTAGAGTTGCTGGCTACAGATAGCCTATGCTTGACATATCTTTCGATATCATTTTCTTCAAGAGGAGTAATGTGGTATCTGACAGTGATCCTCTGATTAAGCTGTCTGATCGAGGTTTGCTTCAATTTTTCGGTCAGTTCGGGTTGTCCGACAAGAATGATCTGCAGTAGCTTGTCTTTTTCTGTTTCAAGGTTTGACAAGAGTCGAATTTGTTCTAATTGCTTGATCCTGAGGTTTTGAGCTTCATCTATAATAAGGACTACATTATTGCCTTTGCCGGATTCTTCAAGTAAAAAATTGTTCAAAGCGTCAATTAATGCGAATTTATTCTTTTGCTTGCATTCAACCCCTAGGTCTTTAAGGACCAATCTTAATAATTGAAGATCTGAAAAACTTGGATTTAAAATAAGCGCGGTTTTGATTGTGTTTTCAAGCCTGTTTAGTAGCATTCGGCAAAGTGTTGTTTTACCTGTGCCAATTTCACCAGTAATAATAGAAATGCCTTTTCTTTGCTGTATGCAGTAAATTAAATGCGAAAAGGCTTCTGTGTGATGTTGGCTGAAAAAAAAGAAATCAGGGTCAGCTGTCACATTGAAGGGATTTTCTTTGAGATTATAGAAATGTTTGTACATAAGAACGTGGACCTATTTGGTCAGCCGGTTGAGCAATTCTCCAGCCGGCTGGAGAATTGAGTATTAGCTAATTATGAAAGGGATTATATCACGCTGGGTCATAGTGGTAAAGGAAATACGATATTTTGATAGTGCGGTCTTTAGGTAAAGAACGTGTTTTCTAGGTTTTGCAAACCATTGAAATTAAAAGTGATACGTGTCTTGAGTTAAAATTATAACAATTCTAGTAGGTTACAATTATGATATGTTTGACAGTTCCATAAAAATGTTGCATACTTACATAGTAGAATTCGATTTATATTATATTATTAACAAGAAAAAATAGTTATAAAGTGTGTTTCGTTGCAATACTGCAATTATTTGATTTCATCGTCAAATAATGATTGTAAGCACTATATATTATGTTATAATGCATCCATCAATCCACGGATAACATGGGGTGCTTTCTAAAAAGGGGGTTGCCTTGTATAAGAGCGTGCAAGAAAAAAGAAGTTTTCAGAGGGTTGAGTGTAGGAATCTTGTAAGGTTCAAGCTTAAGGATTCTGCAGAGTCTGAAGGTTGTTTGGCTCATGATATTAGTGACGGCGGAATAAAAATTAATTTAAATGAGTTTGTTCCTCTTAATTCTGAGGTTAACTTGGAAGTGCAATTAGCAACTCAGAGAATTGTTGATTGTGTCGCTCGTATTGTTTGGATCGAAAAAATGCCATTTATGGATAGGTACCAGGCAGGCCTTGAATTTGATAATGATAGACTTGAGCGTAATGCAAAGATCAAAATTCACGGATATACCCATCCAAGACAATAAGTTTATGAGTAAAAATATAATTAAGTGTTTGAAAGGAGTTTAAGAAAAGAATGAGCAAGAAAGATGAAAATGAAGCATTCAAAAATTGTGCAGCATGCAAAAAAGCATTATTAATGCAAAGAAGATATTATAGAAATAATGCATATTACTGTAATAATAACTGTTTCCAGAATAAACAAAAAGCTGATGCAGAAAAAGCGGAAGCTGATGCAGCAGGAGCAGCAGTTTAATAAGGAGTTACTGTGATATCTAAAAAATCTATTAATGAAAGAAGAAAAGACCCTCGTTTAGATAGCAGTTTGCCATTGAAGATACATCATGACAATGGTGATATTGTTACAGAAACCGGCAATATTAGTCGTTCTGGGTCTTATTGTAAGGTTAGTGAATATATTGAACCGATGACAAAGTTAAAGATTTGTTTTCTCTTGCCTCTTAAAAGAGATGGAAAGAGTGTTAATAAGAAAGTAAATTGTGAAGGTGTTGTGGTTCGAAGTGAGCCTTCTGCTGAAAAAGGGTTATATAATATCGCTATATTTTTTAACAACATTTATCAAAGAGATGCTGAAGCAATTTCAGATTTTATTAATCCGAGCCTTGAATATAAACCTAGTTCGAATTAATTTGGATTTACTGTAGTATAGGGATTTGCATAGTTTTTTGTCACGTACGAAATCATATTACTCCAAGGAATCTTCGTTTTTCTCAAAAAGATTTTGAAGTCGTGAAGGTTTACTGCATTTCAGTAAATAAATGAAGATAATCTGAGATATTTTATTTAATTGATTTAGTATCCTAAAGGATTATTATGGAAAACGCGATAAGTGTAACAATTTCTCCATTGCAAATGATGCTATCTTTAGCATTTCAAGCTTGGATCATAGTTTTTCCGATTATTTTGATCAGAAAGATAAATTATTTAATTGCACTTATTGAAAGTGAGAAATACGAAGAAGATACAGAGACCTTTGTATCAGATGATGGATAATACTGCCTTAAAGAAAAAAAATAATCTTATTGAAATCCTGTATGAGGACGATAACTATATTGTCTTTAATAAGCCTGCAGGTCTTCTGGTAATTCCGACCCCCCAAAAAGAAAAAAGAACCCTAGATAGTATTGTGAATGAACAATATGTAGATCCAAAAAGCACATCAAAATTGCATCCCTGCCATAGGCTAGATAGAGAGACTTCGGGAGTTATTGTTTTTGCAAAGGGTAAAGCTGCTCAAAAGTTGATGATGGATATTTTTAAGCAAAGAGAAATCAAGAAAAAGTATATTGCTTTTGTTCGCGGAGTTTTAAAGAATGACAATGGAGAGATAAAGCGGGCTGTTAATGATCTGGACCAAAGAAAGTTTAATAAGAATTCTACTGCAAAGTTAGCTATAACAAGATATAAAGTTATAGAGAGGCGAGATAAGTTTACCGTAGTTGATGTTGAGCTTGTTACAGGCAGGACTAATCAAATCAGAATTCATTTTAGTCAAATTGGGTATCCTTTGATCGGTGAAAGAAAATATGCAAAAGGGTCTGAATCTACTGTTAAATTTAAAAGAGTGGCCTTGCATGCGAGTTCTTTAGAATGTATTAATCCTATTACTAAGAAGAAGATTGTTGTTAGAACTGAGATCCCTCAGGATATGCAAAAAATAATGAATGTTTAAGTAAAAGGAGATCATATGAAAAAAATTATTTTGATACTGATGGTGTTCGTTTTATGTGGATGCGCAACTGTGAATATTCCAAATTATATTAAAGATGAGAATCCTTATAAGCAGAAATTATATGCTGAATTTGATACTACTCTGAAAGCTACTGTAAACACATTGAATGATTTTGGATGGGAAGTTGAGGAGATAACAAAACCTTCAGTATTTGAAATAACTAAAGAGGCAAATAAAGAAAGTCAGCAAGTTCTTCTTTTTACTAAAGTGCGACAAACTGCGATGTTCTTAGGGTCTCGTTTTACGAAAATGAACGTTTATGTAAGAAGTGGTTCCGATAATGTTACAGAAGTTGAGATCCGCTGTTTTACTGTTAACTCGGTTGTTTTCAATAAATTTACAAGCTACAAAAAAGATAGGGCTGTTGAAAAGATCTTTAAGCATATTCAAGAGCGTCTGAACAATAAAAAAAGTCAATAAAGCTAAGGAGTATCAAGAGATTACTTTTGTTGCCAGCTAATGAACAAGTTTGTCTTAAAAAGTGAATTTAAGCCTGTTATCGAACAGATAAGCGCTGTCGAGACATTAGTGGATGGGATCAATTCCGGTAAGAATGCTCAAGTACTTCTTGGTGTTACTGGAAGCGGAAAGACATTTACGCTTGCCAATATTATTGAAAAAATAAACCGTCCAGTCCTGGTGATTTCCCACAATAAAACCTTAGCGGCTCAATTATATTGCGAATTTAAGGAATTCTTTCCACAGAATGCAGTAGAGTATTTTGTAAGCTATTATGATTATTACCAGCCGGAAGCGTATATCCCTCAAACAGATATTTATATTGAAAAAGATGCCTCAATTAATGACAGTTTAGACAGGCTAAGGCTATCATCAACAACATCTTTGATGTCCAGAAGAGATGTTATTATTGTTGCTAGTGTTTCCTGTATTTATAATTTAGGGTCTCCTAAGGATTATCAAGAATATTTATTGTATTTGGAGACAGGTCAGAAGATCGATAGAGATGAAGTATTGATAAAATTGATCGATATTCAGTATGAGAGAAATGATTTTGAATTTACGAGAGGTAAAATTCGGGTAAGAGGGGATACGTTGGAGATCTATCCTGCTTATAGGCAGGATGCAATTCGAATTGAGTTCTTTGGAGATGAAATTGAGAAGATCGCTCAGATCGACCCAATTAGTGGTGCCGAGATACAGAAGTGTGATAAGGTCGCTATTTATCCAGCTAAGCATTTTATTATTTCTCAAGAGAATATTGATAAATCCTTAGATGTCATAAAGGCTGAATTAGCCCAGCAGTTAAAAGTTTTAAGAAAAGAAGGAAAGCTTCTTGAAGCGCAAAGGCTTGAGAGCCGCACTAACTTTGATCTGGAAATGCTTAAAGAGATCGGATATTGCAATGGTATTGAAAATTATTCAAGGTCATTGTCTCAACGCCCACCAGGGAGCCGGCCGTTTTGTTTGTTAGACTATTTTCCTGATGATTTTGTAACGCTTATTGACGAATCTCACGTAACATTGCCTCAAATAAGAGGGATGTATGAGGGGGATAGATCTCGCAAAGAAACGTTGGTAGAGCACGGGTTTCGTTTGCCATCCTGCTTGGATAATCGGCCGCTTAAATTCCAGGAATTCAATAAGATAATAGGTCAGAAAATATATGTTTCTGCTACGCCTAGTCCTTATGAAATTACAGATTCCGCAGGGGAGGTCGCTGAACAAATTATTAGGCCGACGGGTATTGTGGATCCACCTATCGAGATAAGAAAGACCGAAGGACAGATCGAAGATCTTGCAAATGAAGTAAAAAAGCGAGCTAAGAAGAACGAAAGAGTGTTGGTCACAACATTGACGAAACGAATGGCTGAGGATCTGACTGCTTATTTTCAAGAAAGAGGGTTGCGGGTGAAGTACGTTCATTCAGACGTGAAAACAATTGATAGATCAAAGATATTAAAGGAATTAAGACAAAAGAAGTTTGATTGTCTTGTAGGGGTTAATCTTCTTAGAGAAGGATTAGATCTGCCGGAAGTTTCATTGGTCGCAATTCTTGACGCGGATAAACAAGGCTTCTTGAGATCAAAGACATCATTGATGCAGGTTTCTGGACGTGCTGCAAGAAATGTTAACGGATTGGTTGTAATGTATGCAGGTTCAATAAGTGAAGCGATGGCAGAGACGATAAAAGAATGCGATCGCAGGCGAAAAATTCAAATCGAATTTAATGAAAACAATGGTATTACTCCAAGTACAATAGTAAAGGCAATACGTGATGGAGGCATTGATGATCTTGCTGAAGAAAAGGTTGGTGAGTTTATATACGGTGTTACTGGACAAAAGGAAGAAGAATATGTTTTAGCGAGTTATATTTCAGAGCTAGAGAGAGAAATGGAGCTTTCTGCAAGGAATCTTCAATTTGAAAAAGCTGCAGCAATTAGAGATAAAATAAAGGAAATGAAAGACATTTCCGGAAGATTAAAGCCGTAAGTAGAACAATGAAAAATTAATCTATTTGCTAAAAATCACATAATCTATTAGAATTATCAGTACTTATTAACCTCGACGTGCGACTTGCGCCGTACGGCATATGGAATTAAAACTATGTTGTTAGCTATAGACATCGGAAATACAACAACGTCTTTTGGGATAATTGATTCAAGAAAAGTATATTCGATTAAAAATATTGACACTGATATTGCAAAAAGATCATATAAAACAAAATTATCCAAAGTTTTAAATGATATCGAAGAGAGATATCCGCTTATTGATGATGTTGTTATTTGCAGTGTTGTCCCTGAAGTCTTGAGCTCAGTTAAAAAATTGATAAGTGGCATATTTCAAAAAGCACCAAAGATCATAGGTGAAGATATTATTGTCCCTATGAGAAACAGGTATAGAGATCCAAAACAAGTTGGTCAAGACCGGCTTGTTGGTGCTTATGCAGCAAAAGAATTGTATGGAGTGCCAGTGATCGTTATTGACCTTGGAACTGCAATCACATTTGATATTGTTTCTAAAAAAGGCGAATATGAAGGTGGAATGATCATTCCTGGAATTCGTTTATCTGCTGAATCACTTTTTAAAAACACTGCTTTATTGCCACACGTTGATGTTATAGAGGAACCTGAAGAATTAATTGGCAAGGACACTAAGCAAAGTATATTAAGCGGCATATTTTTTGGTTATGGAGAAATGTGCAGCGGGCTTATTAAGAATATCTCTAAGAATATTAAAGGAAGGCCGAAGGTAATTATAACTGGAGGCTTTGCTGATTTAATGAAGAAATATTTATCTAAAAAAGTAACTAAGGTAGACCCTGATCTTGTGTTTAAAGGACTGGGGTTATTGTGCGGCAAAAAGTAGTTTCTCCTCCTGCCTAAAAGCGTCATACATATTTTTTAAAAAAATATCCTTGACAAAACAAAAAATTTTGCTAAATTAGCACTCTGCATGAAACAGTGCTAAATAAATTGTTTTAACTTATTTAAAATTTAATGTATTAATCAAGGAGGTGTTAAAGTGAATATTCAACCACTAGCTGACAGAATTATTGTCAAGCCGCTGGAAGCGGAAGAAAAAACAAAGGGCGGTATTGTTTTGCCTGAAACAGCAAAAGAGAAACCACAAGAAGGTAAGGTTATTGCTGTTGGAAAAGGAAAAGTTAAAGAAGATGGATCAATTCAAGCTTTAGAACTAAAGGTCGGTGATAAAGTTCTGTATGGTAAGTATAGCGGAACAGAGATCATTACAAGTGAAGGTGAAGAAGTTCTTATTATGAGAGAAGATGACGTGTTCGGTATAGTGACGAAGTAATTTGATGTTTTGGTGTAGATAAAATTTAAGAATAAAATAATAATGTTTTAATGAAGGAGAGTTAATAATGGCTAAGCAGTTAATTTTTAGTGATGAAGCTAGGCGCGCAATATTAAGAGGCGTCGAACAGCTTGCTCGTGCAGTAAAGGTTACATTAGGTCCAAAAGGACGTAATGTTGTAATTGACAAAAGATTCGGTTCGCCGACTGTAACAAAAGATGGCGTTACAGTTGCAAAGGAAATTGACCTTGAAGATCCTTATGAAAATATGGGTGCTCAAATGGTTAAAGAAGTTGCTGAGAAGACATCTGATAATGCTGGTGATGGAACGACGACAGCTACTATTTTGGCAGAAGCTATTTATCGTGAAGGATTAAAAAACGTAACAGCTGGTGCTAATCCAATGTCTCTAAAAAGAGGTATTGATAAAGCTGTAGAAAAAGTAGTCGCAAAAATTGCAAGTTTATCAAAGAAGATCGATTCAAAGAATATTAAAGAAGTTGAACAGGTAGCAACAATTGCTGCTAATAGCGACACTGTAATCGGTAAGAAAATCGCTGAAGCTTTTGATAAAGTTGGAAAAGATGGGGTTATTACAGTAGAAGAATCAAAAACGATCAATACTGAACTAAAGATCGTTGAAGGTATGCAATTTGATCAAGGATATCTTTCACCTTATTTCTCTACAGATCTAGAAAAAATGGAATGTACTTTAGATGAACCTTACATTCTTTGTTTTGAAAAGAAGATAGGCAACATCAAGGATATCCTTCCTTTATTAGAAAAAGTTGCTAAATCAGGGGCACCTTTACTTATTCTTAGTGAAGACGTTGAAGGCGAAGCGTTAGCTACTTTAGTTGTAAATAATATGAGAAAAACACTTTCATGTGCTGCTGTTAAAGCGCCAGGATATGGCGATAGAAGAAAAGCAATGTTAGAAGATATCGCTGTTATAACTGGTGGAAAAGCAATTACTGAAGAGTTAGGACTTAAGCTTGAGAATATTGAGCTTGCTGATCTAGGACGTGCAAAGAAAGTTAAGATCGATAAAGAAACGACAACTATCGTTGAAGGTGCAGGTAAAACAGAAGCTATTAAAGCAAGGATCAATCAGATCAAGAATCAGATCGAAGCTTCTGATTCTTCATATGATAAAGAAAAATTACAGGAAAGATTAGCAAAGCTTTCAGGTGGAGTTGCAATTATCAGTGTAGGCGCTGCAACAGAAACTGAAATGAAAGAAAAGAAAGCTAGAGTTGAAGATGCTCTTCATGCAACACGTGCAGCTGTTGAAGAAGGTATTGTTCCTGGTGGTGGGGTTGCACTATTGAGAGCAATCGAAGATGTTGAAGCAATGAAATTAAAAGGTGACGAAAAAACAGGCGCTGAGATTATTAAAAAAGCTATTGAAGCACCAGTTCGTCAATTAGCTGAGAATGCCGGTCTTGAAGGTTCAGTTATTGTTGATAGGCTAAAAAAAGAAGCTGTTAACGTTGGATATGATATCAGCAAAGATGATTATGTTGATATGTTAGAATCTGGCGTTATTGATCCTGCAAAAGTTACAAGAACAGCGCTTCAAAATGCTGCTAGTATCGCGGGATTGTTATTAACTACTGAGGCTTTGATCACTGATGCTCCTGAAAAGGAAAAAGGCGGAGGAATGCCAGGTATGCCACAAATGGGCGGAATGGGTGGTATGGGCGGAATGATGTAATCCTTTTTTCTGTAACAGAGCGGTAAGTTACATAGTTTCAATGAAATAGGAATTTAATAGGGGACAGTAATTAATTACTGTCCCCTATTTTTATTTGTTGACATTATACGATAAAATGACTATATTAAATGCCTAATTAAAGCAAATTACCCATAACTACAGGTCTATCTACTATAAATATTAATATAATTCAGGAGGTTACATTAGATGGCAGAATGGATTGGTATAGGACGACGCGCAAGACGCTGCTATGGATTTGATGAAATTTCATTAGTTCCTGGCGGACAGACAATTAATCCAAATGAAGTTGATACCAGTTGGGAAATAGCTGGTATGAAATTTGATGTCCCTATTATGGCAGCTGCTATGGATGGAGTTGTTGATGTTGATTTTGCTATTAAAATGGGAAAATTAGGCGGAATTGCTGTTCTTAATCTTGATGGTGTTCAAACTCGATATGATGATCCTTCTGAGATCATGAATGAAATTGCTAATGCTACTCCTGAACAAGCAACTGAATTGCTTCAAAAATTATACCTGCCAAAGATAAAACTAGAATTAATATCAAAACGTGTTAAGCAAATAAAAGATGGGGGTGTTCCTGCTTTTGTAAGTTGTATCCCCCAAAATGCACGAGAGTTTGGAAAAATATCACAAGAAGCTGGTGCAGATTGCTTTGTTGTTCAATCTCAGGTATCTTCTGCAAGGCATATATCGACTGAATACAAAGTATGCGACTATGGGAAGCTTTGTGAAGGTTTAAAAATACCGGTTGCTATAGGGAATGCTGTTACTTATAAAATGGCGCTTGATCTTATGGAATTAGGTGCTGGTGCTGTGCTTATTGGCGTTGGGCCAGGTGCAGCATGTACAACACGTGGTGTTTTAGGTATTGGGGTTCCGCAGATAACTGCGACAGTTGATTCAGTTGCAGCTAGAGATTATTTCTATAAAAAATCAGGGAAATATGTCCCTATTATTACTGATGGTGGTATGAGGATCGGTGGCGAGATATGTAAAGCGATTGCTGCTGGGGCAGATGCTGTAATGGTAGGTTCTGCATTTGCTAAAGCAAAGGAAGCTCCTGGACATGGATTTCACTGGGGAATGGCAACTTCACATGCTAATCTCCCAAGGGGAACAAGAATTCAAGTTGGAACATCTGGAACATTAGAGCAAATCCTGATTGGCCCTGCAACAGTTGATGATGGGTCTCAAAATCTAGTAGGAGCGCTTAAAACTTCCATGGGTTCATTAGGTACTATGACAATAAAAGAAATGCACGATGTCGAAATGATCATTGCGCCTTCTATTCAAACAGAAGGGAAAGTATTTCAAGTTGGGCAGCGTGTTGGAATGGGTAAATAACGGATATATAAAAATGAATTATTCGTTTAGTTGTTAAATAAAATACAAAAGGTTAAGGAATATGTCACCTAAATTAGAGAAAAATAAAAAAACGGCTAAATCAAAAGAAAAAAAATCTGTAACTAAAAAATCTGTTAAGACAAAAACTGCTGTTAAAGATCCTGTAAAAAAAATCGCGAAGAAAGTTCAAATGAGCGCAGAAGAAAAAATGTATGCTAAAACAGGAAAAACACCAGGTTTGAAAACAAGATTTAGGTCGACTCCCAAAAAGAGAATCGGAAAGATGCCGAAGCTTAAGAAAGTAAGAAGCAGGATCGCTGCGTCTATTAAGATCCGAAAGATCAGAAGCAAAGATGTGATCCTGGTTTTAGATTTTGGTTCACAATATACCCAATTAATAGCAAGACGCGTCAGGGAAAATAAAGTTTATAGTAAAATAGTCCCTTTTAATATCACTGCTGAAGAAATTCAGGAAATAAAGCCAAAGGGTCTTATTCTTTCTGGTGGGCCAATGAGTGTTTATGATGCAGGTGCTCCGTTGCCACATAAAGAGATCTTTAAATTGGATATTCCAATTTTAGGTATTTGTTATGGGCTGCAGGTAATTAGTCATCTTTTTGGCGGTAAAATTAAAAGTTCACAAGAAAGAGAATTTGGGCGTGCAGAATTATTTGTTGATAGCAATAAAGATTTGTTCTATAACTGTCCTACAAATCTTACATGCTGGATGAGCCATAGTGATGAGGTCAAGAAACTGCCTGATGGTTTTGTCAAGATCGCACATACTTTAAGTGCTCCTATCGCTGGTTTTGCAAATAGATCTAAAAAAATATTTGGTGTCCAATTCCATCCTGAGGTCGTTCATACTCAAAGAGGTACACAGGTCCTAACTAACTTTATGTTCCAGATCTGCGGATGTTTGCCAAGATGGACAATGAGCAAATTCATTGAATCGACCATAAAACAAATAAAAGATAGAGTTGGCAATAAAAAAGTAGTATTAGGCTTAAGCGGTGGTGTTGATTCATCCGTAGCAGCTGTTTTATTAAATAAAGCAATAGGCCGAAAACTTCATTGTATTTTTGTCGATAATGGTTTATTGAGAAAGAATGAGGTTGCTACAGTCCAGAAAACTTTCAAAAGCAGTTTTAAGATAAATCTAACCGTAGCTAATGCAGAAAAAGGGTTTTTAAGTCGTCTGAAAGGGGTTGAAGATCCTGAGGAAAAGAGAAAGATCATTGGTGATGAGTTTATCAAAGTGTTTATAGATAAGTCAAAAAGAGTTAGTAATGCAGCTTTTCTTGCACAGGGGACTCTTTATCCAGATGTTATAGAATCAGTTTCTCCTATAGGGGGACCTTCTGTAGTTATAAAAAGCCATCATAATGTAGGGGGTTTGCCAAAGAATTTGAAATTTGAGCTAATTGAACCATTCCGTGAGTTATTCAAGGATGAAGTTCGTGCAATAGGTAAGCATTTAGGTGTTCCTGAGGGTATTATTAAAAGGCAACCATTCCCAGGCCCTGGACTTGCAATCAGAATTCTTGGTGAGGTTACGAAAGAACGTCTTGATGTCTTAAGAGAAGCAGATGAAAGAGTTCTAGAAGAGATCAAAAAAGCAGGCCTATATCAAGATGTATGGCAATCTTTTGCAGTGTTACTTCCTGTTAAAACAGTAGGTGTAATGGGTGATCAAAGAACATATGAAAATGTAATTGCAATAAGATGCGTTTCTAGTATTGATGGCATGACCGCTGATTGGGTACAGTTACCTTATGAGGTCTTAGGAAAAATTTCCAACCGTATTATTAATGAAGTAAAGGGTGTAAATCGAGTAGTTTACGATATAAGCTCAAAGCCTCCCGCGACAATTGAGTGGGAATAAAATTTTTAAAAAGGTTTTAGCGTTTAGCGGTTAGCGAACAGTATATAGTTGAGAAATTTTCATTAATAACTAGCCGCTAGCCGCTATTTTCTACACGATACTTTATTATGCCTTCAGAATTTGTCCATTTACATAATCATACCCAATATAGCCTCCTTGATGGCGCTTGTCGAGTTAAGGATATCGTTCAAAAAGCAATAGATTATGATATGCCAGCTGTTGCTATGAGCGATCATGGCAATATTTTTGGTATGGTTGATTTTTATCAAACTGCTACAAAAATGGGGATTAAGCCAATAATTGGTTGTGAGGCTTATGTTCTTCAGGAAGGCAGCAGACTAGAAAGATTACCAAGACAAAAAGGTGCTTTGTCACATTTGGTTTTATATGTGAAAAACCAAAAGGGATATCAAAATCTTTGCAAGCTTATTTCTTCTGCTTTTATTGAAGGTTTTTATTATCGTCCTAGAATGGACAAGGAGATTCTTACAAAATACTCTGATGGATTGATCGCGTCATCTGCTTGTCTTAAAGGTGAAGTTGCTCAACATATTAGAGAGGGCAATTATAATGCAGCTTTAAGATCTGCAGATGCTTTATCAAGCATATTTGGAAAAGGTAATTTTTACCTAGAGATCATGGATCACGGAATACCTGAACAGAAGATCGTTAATGAAGGGATCCTTAAGCTTTCCAAAGATCTTCATTTGCCAATAATTGTTACTAATGATGTTCATTATTTAGAACAATATCAATCAGCTGCCCACGAAGCGCTTCTTTGTGTTCAAACACAGACTACATTAAATGATCCAAAAAGAATGAGAATGTCTTCCGACCAGTTCTATTTTAAATCACCCCAAGAAATGGCTAAAGAATTTTCATGGGTACCACAAGGACTTAAGAATACTTTAGAGATCGCCGAAAAATGTAATTTAAAAATGGAGTTTGATAAAATTCATCTTCCTAGATTTGATCCTCCAGATGGAAAGTCTAAAGAATCTTACTTGGAAGAACTGTGTGAGGAAGGCCTTAAAAGAAGATTTAAAGAAATCACTCCAGAAATTACGGATAGGTTGAAATTCGAGATAAAGATCATCGAAAAGATGGGGTTTGTCAGCTACTTCCTTATTGTGTGGGATTTTATCAATTACGCTAAGAGTGAAAATATTCCTGTAGGTCCTGGTCGAGGTTCAGCAGCTGGAAGTTTGGTTAGTTATTTGCTTGGGATAACAAATCTTGATCCATTGAAATATGGCCTGCTGTTTGAGAGGTTCTTGAATCCCGATAGGGCCGGTATGCCTGATATTGATATTGACTTTTGTTATGAGCGACGTCAAGAAGTTATTGAATATGTGAACAATAAGTACGGTAGGGATAAAGTTGCGCAGATCATTACATTTGGGACAATGCAGGCTAGGGCAGCTATTAGGGATGTAGGTCGGGTCAAAGATGTTCCATATGCAGATGTGGATAAGATCGCAAAGTTAATTCCAGCAGAATTGGGAATTAAGATCCAAGATGCTTTAGAGAAAGAACCACAGCTAGCGAAACTTTGCAAAGAAGATAAGGTCGCTAACGATATAATTGAAACAGCAAAAGTTTTGGAAGGGTTAAATCGTCACGCCTCTATGCATGCGGCTGGAGTTGTTATTGCTGATAGGCCATTAGAAGAATATGTTCCGCTCTTCAAGACGAGTGATGGTCAGATAACTACTGGTTATTCCATGAAGGGTATTGCCTCTATGGGATTATTGAAAATGGATTTTTTGGGACTTAGAACTCTCACTGTCATTAGTGAAGCTGTAAAGCTAATTAAGAAAATACATGGTGTTGTGATTGATATTGATAACATTGCTCTTGATGATAAAAAAACTTATGAGAATTTAAGTAAAGCTAATAGTTTTGGTGTGTTCCAGCTTGAAAGTGCGGGTATGCGGGACCTTCTCAAGAAAGCTCAGCCTTCTGAATTTGAGGATTTGATAGCAATTTTGGCGTTATATCGACCTGGGCCAATGGGAAGTGGCATGCTTGATGATTTTATTAGAAGAAAAAGAGGTGAAGTATATTTTAAATATGATCATCCACAACTTGAGCCGATATTAAAAGATACGTATGGTATCATTATTTATCAGGAACAGGTTATGAAAATACCCGTTGCCTTGGCAGGATTTACATTGACTCAAGCGGATCATCTTCGACGTGCTATGAGTAAAAAAAATACGTCTGTTATGAATAAGATGCGAAAAGACTTTGAGCGAGGATGTAAAAAGTATAGCAAGATGGATGAGATCGCTGCAAATAAGTTGTTTGATCTTATCGATTATTTTTCAGGATATGGTTTTAACCGTAGTCACTCGGCAGCTTATGCTTTAATTTCTTACCAAACGGCATATTTAAAAGCCAACTATCATGTGGAGTTCATGTGTGCTGTTTTAAACAGTGAAAAGAATAATACTGATAAGATCGTTGAGTATGTAAGAGAATGTGAGGCTATGGGCATTAAAATTTTGCCTCCAGATATTAATCAAAGCAATAAGGAGTTTGATGTTATTGATGGGGAAACAATACGTTTTGGTTTATTGGCTATAAAAAATGTTGGTTCTACTGCTATTGATTCAATTGTCGAAAATAGAGAAAAAGAAGGGAAGTACAACTCTTTTAACGATATAACAGAAAGAGTGGATTTACGTCTTGTTAACAGAAAAGTTTTGGAAAGCTTGATAAAGTGCGGGGCAACAGATTGTTTTGGGGTCAATCGGTCTCAGCTTATGGCAGTTCTTGATAGAGTTCTTGAAGTTGGGGCAAAAACTCAAAAGGAAAAACAGTCAGGGCAAGTATCTTTCTTTGACATGAGTGATGATATTGGAGGATTTAATAAAGAAAATGATAAATTGCCAGATATCAAAGAATGGAACAAAAATCAAATTTTAGCTTATGAGAAGGAGTTTTTAGGTTTTTATATAAGTGGACATCCATTAGCTCATTACAAGGTAGAGATCCAAGAGTTTACAGATTTTTCAACTAAAGACCTTAAAAATCTTTCTGATGGCGAGGAAATAAGGTTGGTGGGTTTAATAGAAAATGTGAAATTGACGAACACCAAGAGAACGAATGAAAGAATGGCAATATTAAGAGTTGAAGACATAGAAGGTTCTGTGGAGGTAGTTGTTTTCCCTTCGGTATATACTGAATTAATGGAATATATTATTGAAGGTGAGGTTATTTTCTTGAAGGGACGCATAAGTCTTAGGGATGTTGAACCAAAGATCATTGCCAGCGATATGCAGCATATACATGATGTTTATGTTTCTATAAAGTCAATCAATGTTGACTTGTCATCCTGCAAGAAAAGTGTTTTTGATGGTTTAAAGTCTAAGTTAAGAAGTTCTCCAGGAAAGGTTCCTGTATATTTGAAGCTTAATACAAAATCTAAGAAAAGTGTTGAGATAGTTGTCGGTGAGGATCTTTTTGTTAGCCCTAATGAGAGTTTGATGAACGATATAAAAGAACTTGTTGGAGGTGATAGGTTTACAGTTACATTGTAGCTTTTAGGTATTTAATTAGAGTCCTAAGTCCTTTTGACTCTTATGTTTGAATTGTTTTTGGGTCGGGAATTATTGCTTGACACTGTAAAGTCTTGTTGTTAATATACTTAGAACTAGGAGGTGAAAAAACATGACCAAAAAAGATATTGTTTTAAAAATTACGGATATGACGGGTATCAAACAAGTTGATGTTAAGAGGATAGTGCAGAAAACGTTTGATGTTATTGTTGATAGCTTGATCCGTAACGAAAAGGTCGAACTTCGAAATTTTGGAGTATTTAAGATTAAAGAAAGAAAAGCAAGATTCGGAAGAAATCCAAGAACAGGAGAAAGTGTTCCTGTCCCCGCAAGAAAGATAGTAGTTTTTAAGCCTGGATTAGAAATGAAGCAAAAGATCAAATAGCATTTTTTTGAGGATAATGTTATCAGGTACACTTTCTTTAGTTATATATATTAATAAACATATTTTTAATAATACCCCGCTGTTCTATAAAAGATTAGGAGAGCGGGGTTCAAACTAATACTTATTACTTATGTCTAAAAAGTTTTCTGTTCCAAGAGGAACAAATGATATTCTTCCTGAAGATTCTCCACAGTGGCAGATGATAGAATTAAAGTCACGTGAAATTCTAAAGAATTATAATTACAAAGAGATAAGGACTCCTATCTTTGAGGAAACGGAACTTTTTGCCCGTTCAATGGGTCAAACAAGCGATATCGTTCAGAAGCAAATGCTTAATCTTACTTCTCAAAGGAAAGATGAAAATGACAATATTCAGTTGTCTGGATTATCTTTGCGCCCGGAAAACACGGCTTCTGTGGTCCGTTCTTACATTCAGAACAGTATGGACAGGAAAGAAAGTCTAACTAAACTTTTTTATTTTGGACCAATGTTTAGGGGGGAGAGGCCGCAAAAAGGAAGATTGCGTCAATTTCATCAAGTTGGCGTAGAGGCTATAGGTCCAAATTCAGCTTCACCATACTTAGATGCTGAAGTGATATCCTTAAGCGTTGAAATGCTTAAGTCTTTTGGATTAAATGCTTTTAAGCTTAAAATAAATACTTTAGGATCCCCTGAAGATAAAAATGCTTTTTCAAGCATGCTTAGAGATAAGCTGCATACTCATTTGGAAAAACTATGTGATGATTGCAAGCTAAGGTTTGAAAGAAATGTTTTTAGGATCCTTGATTGCAAAGCTAAAGAATGTAAGGAGATTGTGAAGAATGTCGAAATTGATCATTCATATTTATCCAAAGAAAGCAGCGAGTATTACTTGGAAGTAAAAAAGACATTAGATACTTTGGGAATTGAATATGAAGAGGCACTAGACCTTGTAAGGGGGCTTGATTACTATACTCATATTGTTTTTGAAATATCGGATCCTTCTCTAGGAAGTCAAGATGCTTTAGGCGCAGGCGGCAGATACAATGGGTTAGTAAATCAGCTCGGTGGGCCAGAGGTCGATGCAGTCGGTTTTGCTTTAGGTATTGAGAGAATTATTTTGGCAAGACAGAAAGTTGCTGTTGACAAGACATCTGATCTATCAACTTATGTTATTGCTTTAGATAAGGATTCTTTACCGAGTGCTTTTACAATGTTGAGTGTGATGCGAAATAATCGTATTTCGAGTGATATGAGTTTTCAGGTGTCTTCAATGAAGAGTCAAATGCGGGCAGCAAATAAAGCTGGTGCTCAATTTGTTTTGATATTTGGAGAAGAGGAAGCTGTTAATAATACAGTAACGATAAAAGATATGAGGGATGGTTCCCAGCGATCAATCAATGATTATGAAGTGGTTCAATATTTAACAGAAATTTTAAAGGATTAAACTGAATCAGAATTAATAGAAAGGCAATAAGATGTTACGTACACATACTTGTGGAGAATTAAGAAGAGAAGATGGAAAAAAGACAGCTACGCTTTGTGGTTGGGTCAGTGCTAGAAGAGATCATGGAAAATTGATATTCATTGATATTAGGGATAGATATGGTATCACGCAAGTTGTATTTGTTCCATCAGTTAGCAAAGAAGCACATAGTATTGCTGAAAAATTAGGTCCCGAATTTGTTATTAAGGTAACTGGTGAAGTAGTTGTGCGACCTGATAAAATGGTAAACAAAGATGTGCCAACAGGAGAAGTAGAGATTTGTGCAAGTGAACTTGAAATATTGAATGAAAGCCAAGTTCCTGTTTTTGAAATAGATGATACTGTTGATGTTGCAGAGGAGCTTCGTTTGACTTATCGCTATCTTGATTTGAGAAGAACAAAGGTAATGAATGCGTTAAAAGTTCGTCATCAACTTTGCGCTACTGTCCGAGAGTTCTTGAATAAAAATAATTTTATGGAGGTAGAAACGCCTGTTCTCACAAAGTCTACGCCTGAAGGTGCTAGAGACTTTCTTGTTCCTTCAAGGATGAGCTCGGGCAAGTTTTTTGCTCTACCTCAATCGCCACAATTGTTCAAGCAGATATTGATGGTTTCCGGAGTTGATAAATATTATCAAATAGTAAAGTGCTTTAGAGATGAAGATCTTAGAGCAGATAGGCAACCTGAATTTACTCAACTTGATATGGAGATGTCTTTTGTCGAAGAAGAAGATATATTTACTCTTACAGAGAATCTGTTCAAAGAAATATTTAAGAGGGTCAAGGGCATTGATTTTCCGACTCCTTTTCCAAGATTATCGCATTCGAAGGCAATGGAAAAATATAATTCGGACAAACCTGATACAAGAAAAGAAGGTGAGGACTTTGCCTTTGTTTGGATCGTAGATTTTCCAATGTTCAAATATAACGAAGAAGAAAAGAGATGGGACAGCGAACATCATCCTTTTACATCCTGCAGAGAGGAAGATATGGGATGTTTGGAAAATGGAGATTATGGTAAAGCAATATCACGTTCTTATGACCTGGTCCTTAACGGAAATGAAATAGGAAGTGGATCAATTCGTATTCATAAAAAGGATATGCAGAAGAAGATATTTGATATAATAGGTCTTGATAAAGAAGAAGCAGAAAAAAGATTCGGATTTTTATTAAGAGCTTTTGAATACGGAGCGCCGCCTCATGCAGGTGTAGCTTACGGGATCGATCGAATAGTAGCTATTCTGACAGGATTGGAATCTATTAGAGATACGATCGCTTTTCCTAAAACTCAAAAAGGAAATTGTTTGATCGCTGATGCACCGTCGGATGTTGATAAAAAGCAATTACAGGAATTAGGTTTAATGACTCTAAATAAAGGAGGCGATGATGCCTAAGCATGTTATAAAACTATTAGTGTTTTTGTTTATTGTGTTGCTAGTTTCAGGATGTTCATCCTCAAAGGTCAGGGTTAGAAGCTATATGCAAGATAAAACCAGAGTGGACCAGAAAATGAGCGGTAATGCCGGATATTTGCTAGGAACTCCTGTGTTTGATGAGGCTGGAGAGAAAAAAACTACTAGAAAAATCTATGTTTTAGAATTTTCTAAAGATGCACCTGCGAATCAGGAAGGTAATGGTGCAAATATTGTTAAGTATAAACGTAATGAAGATTCAGGCAGTGACCAAATGACAACCCAAGAGATCCAAACAAGGAGGCTAACACAAGTTGATCTGCCTTCATCTTCTGGTGAAATGGTGGGTACCGTTATTGTTGAGAATTCTTTAGTAGAATATATTGTTGAGAAAGATGACACTCTTCAGAAAATTTCAAAGAAATTCTATGGGGAATATAGCAAGTGGCCTAAAATTTACGAATACAACAAGGATGCTATTGAAAATCCAGATTTTGTTAGACCAGGAACAGTTTTACAGATACCAATAGAATGATGAACTTCTTTAATCGATAAGGGGAACATGGAAAGAACAATACATTTTGATGATAATGCTCATATTCAGCTTTTATTTGGTCAATATGATAATAATTTGAAGTTTATAGAAAAGCAGTTAAAAGTAAAAATATTAAGAGATGATAAGGGTTTGAGAATCCTTGGCGACAAAGAGCAGACAGAAAAAACCTGTGAGCTTTTTGATTATCTTCTTACATTGATCCAGAATGGCTCAAGCATAAAACATAGAGATATAATTTATGCTCTTAAAGCAACTAAACCTGATGAAGGCGTAGATTTTAAGCGTTTAGCAAAGGGTAAGATCGAGATCCTGGTTAGTGGAAATCGAGGACAAATAGTTACTCCAAAAACAAAAGGTCAGATCGACTATGTTGATGCAATAAAGGCTAATGATATAGTTTTTGGTATAGGTCCAGCGGGTACAGGAAAAACATATCTTGCTATGGCTATGGCTGTTAATGCCTTAAAAAGAGGATTGGTAAGAAGGATCATTCTGACCAGGCCTGCTATTGAAGCAGGAGAGAGCCTTGGTTTCTTGCCTGGTGATATGGTTGAAAAGATATCTCCATATTTAAGGCCGCTTTATGATGCGCTGTATGACATGATGGATGCTGGAAAAGTTGAAGAGCTTACAGAGCAGGGTATTATTGAGGTTGCACCGTTGGCGTTTATGCGTGGAAGAACTCTTAATGATGCTTTTGTCATCCTTGATGAGGCGCAGAACAGTACTTCTTTTCAAATGAAAATGTTTTTAACTAGGCTTGGTTTTGACTCAAAGACAGTTATTACCGGTGATGTGACTCAGAGTGACCTGCCAAAAGGGACTCAAGATGGGCTTTCAAATGCAGAGAAGATTTTAAAGGACATTGAAGGAATCAAATTTATTTATTTGACTGGAAATGATGTTGTGCGTCATGAACTTGTTCAGCGGATCATTGAGGCATATGAAAGGCATTAAGGATTATGTTATTTTCTGAAAATGACAAAACATTGTTTGAGAAAGCAATGAATCTTAGTATTACAGCAATTGTTATTTTAATGCTAATGTTGTTCTGCTGGCTAATGAATTATTCATTAGTAGTGCCTTTATTCCTTCTTTTTCTCGCTTTACATTTAAAGAATTTTAAGGAAGCATGCAGAAAGATATTTCTTAATCTAGGCTTGCTTCTAACTATTATTTTGTTCGCTGCTTATGCAATTGACCAGTATTCAACTATTCCTCTTTACTATATCCCTGTAGCTAGCATAGCAATGCTCACGATGCTTCTTTTCAATGACCATGAATTGTCATTCATTATGGCTTTTGCAAGCAGTGTTATAGTTTGTTTGATAATTGGCGGTGATTTTGGAATGTTGTTAACATTTTTTATCGGCAGTCTAACAGGTGCGTATTCTGTTAGAGGTGCAAGATTGCGTGGTCAGTTGATCGGAGCTGGCTTGTTTGTAAGCGTCATGAATGTCATCTGTTTGTTCTTGATAAATTTTGATTCGGGACAGATCTTAACAAAAGCATTTGCTAGTGAAAAATTATATCCTTTAGCTGCTAATGGTTTTATTTCGGCGTTTATAGTAGCTGCAGTTCTTAAGATCTTCGAATATTTATTCCACGTGCTAACAAATTTTAGTTTGCTCGAACTTTCTGATTTTAACCAGCCGCTTCTTAAGAAGATGATCCTTGAGGCGCCAGGTACTTATCATCACAGTTTAGTCGTAAGCAATCTTTCAGAGGCAGCAGCTGACTCCATTGGTGCGAATGCATTATTAGCAAGAGTTGGAGCATATTATCACGACATAGGAAAGATGGATAAGCCGGAATATTATACTGAAAATCAATTGATCGGGACTAATAAACATGATGGAATGGAGCCTTCAATGAGCAGGCTCGTGATACTTAATCACGTTAAAGAGGGAATTGAACTTGCCAAAAAGTATAAACTCAATCATCTGATCGTAGATTTTATTCCACAGCATCATGGCACAAGCTTGGTTTATTACTTTTATCAGAAAGCTCTTGAAGAGGCGGATAATGGAGAAGTTATAAGTGAGGATAATTTTAGATATCCCGGTCCTAAGCCTCAAACTAGAGAGACAGCGATAGTTTTATTGGCGGATTCAGTTGAGGGTGCGGTCCGTGCTTTAGATGAAAAGAACATGAACAGAATAGGGGACACTGTTAGGAAAATAATAAATAATAAGTTTATTGATGGTCAACTTGATGAATGTAACTTGACACTGAAAGAAATTGATAAAATATCTTCAACTTTTGTTCGTATTTTGGGCGGAATGTATCATGGCAGAGTAAAGTATCCAGAAAAAAAGAATTCAGTTACAAAGAAATCTTCAGAAAAAAGTAAAATATTTCAGCGTTCGGAATCTCAAAAATCTCAAAAAGATAGTCAAAACGGATCTACTGACAACAGTGGTCAAAAGAATCCCAAACCTTCAAATGGGACAGAATAAGTTTCAAAAAGTTGATTTCCTCGTCATATTGCCCACCTCTTTCGGTGGGGAGGATAGACTCGGGAATAAAGCCGTTCCTAGATATCAAAGAAAATGTCTAGGGACAGTCTCTTAGGGAGTTTGGAAGGCTTTATTTCTGCAATGATTGAAAGGAGAGCGTTAGAAAGAATGTTCGTAGCTGTCAATGATCTGCAGAAAAAAATCCCGCTAAATACCTCACAAATAAAAAAAATTATAAAAATAATTTTAAGGCATGAAAAGGTAAGTGAAGTTTTGCTTTCTGTATTGTTTGTAACAAATCAAAAAATTCGGGTATTCAATAGAAAATTTTTAGGGCGCAATAATGCTACGGATGTTTTGGCTTTTGATTCTACCGATGAAGAAGTCTCATATCAAGTATCCCAAAAAAGTGTCAAAGAAATTAATGGAGATATAATTATTTCCACAGATGCGGCTATCAAGAATGCCAAGAGCTTTAATACTTCCGTTGAACAGGAATTAGTTCTTTATGTTGTCCATGGTATTTTGCATCTTTTAGGTTACGATGATCATTCTAAGACGAATATACTCAAGATCAGGAAAAAAGAGGAAGAGATTATTAAGATTTTGACTAAGGATTTAGGCAAGGTTTTAGGAAAGAAATGATAGTTTCTGATGAAGGCATAATTCTAAAGACTTTTGATCTGAGGGAGACTAGTAAAATAGCAATATTTTTTACTAAAAATCATGGTAGGGTCAAAGGTGTTTTGAAAGGAATTAGGAAAAACCCGAAGAAGTTCGGAAGCAGCCTAGAAAAATTTTCAATAAATGATTTTGTTTATTATGAATACGCTAGATCTGAATTCAATCTTGTTAGTCAATGCGATCTTAAGCAGTTCTTTTTTAATATTCGCCAGGATTATAAGAGAAACATAGCCGCAAACTATATCTTGGAATTAGTCGATTCTATTATGCCGCTTGAGCAGGTTAATAAGATGGTGTATAAGCTAATGCTAGAGTATTTAAATAGTCTAGAGACTGTAAAGGATATTGATAAGCTAGTTCACGTTTTTCAAATTAAAATACTTCTTCTCTCCGGTTTTAGGCCGCATATTGATTCTTGTGTAAAATGTAACAAGATAATCCATGGAAGAGCAAGATTCAGCATGACGTCAGGTGGCCTGATCTGTTCAAATTGTCCTACAAAAGAAACAAGTTTTAATGTTATATCAAAAGGTGCCATAGCGTCCATTCTGCATATAGAACAAGGCCAATGGGATGATTGTCTCCGTTTAGGTCTTACTGAAAGTGTTCGAAAAGAGCTTAAATATATATTAAATAATTTTTTGATATACCATCTAGAAAAAAGAATACGATCTTCAAAATTTTTAAATTAAATGAAAGTATAAACTTCATTAAGTTGACAAGTAAATAGTTGAATGGTACACTATTGACATGGAAAGGTAATGGTATGGCAAATCTAAAGGAATACGGGATTTACAAAGGAGAAGGAAGGATACATGAAGAAGTGATATATTCAATGGCTCTTCTTTATAACGTAGTTAACAGTGAAATTTCTACATACCTCAAAGATTACAATCTTACCGCAGGAAAGCTCAATATATTAATTGCAATAAATCATTATGGAAGAGGAAAGGGTTTGCCTCAGGTAGAAATAAGCAGGCATTTAATCGTTACACCTTCAAATATGACAAAAATGGTAGATAAGTTAGAAAAGGATGAACTGGTTGAGCGTAAGGCATTAGAGGGAGATAGGAGAGTAAATATAATCAATGTTACAAAGAAGGGTGTTGATTTGCTTGATAGTATTTGGAATGACTATAACTTAAAACTTAAAAGTTTGGTTGGAAAGATAAGTCTTGAAAAGCAACAGAAATTAGCATCTATTCTAACAGAGTGGTTTGAGAAACTTAAATGAGTAAACTAAAAATAAACATACCATCTAAAATATTTAGTTTTATTACAAGAGCAATTATTGTTTATTTAATAATAATGTCAACTACATATGGATGGAGTAAAGAAGAAATGTCAAAAGCGCATCCAGACATAAAAAACAACTTAAAAAGTATTGTTTATGATTTAAGCGAGAATATTGGGACACGGAATTATGCCAATTATAAGAATTTAGAGAAAACTACAGAATTTATAATTAATAAATTCAATTCGTTTGGATATATGGTCAAAATTATGGAATATGAAGTTAATGGACAGGTTTTTAAGAATGTTATTGCTGAGAATCCAACACATGTTGATTCGGATGATATATATATAATTGGTGCGCATTATGATTCTTGTTTCAATCCAGGGGCAGATGATAATGCAAGTGGTATTGCAGGACTCATTGAGCTGGGTAGGTTATTAAAGGAAGAGAAGTTGAGTAAAAGGATAAGATTTATTGCTTTTGTAAATGAAGAGCCGCCATTTTTTATGACAGATAACATGGGTAGTCGCGTTTACACTAGACAATTAAAAGATAAAAAAGAAAATATTAAAGCTGCAATTATTCTTGAGATGATAGGTTATTATTCCGAAGAAAAAAATTCCCAAAGGTATCCTCCATTGATAGGACCATTTTTCCCAAATAAAGGTAATTACATTGCGGTTGTAGGTAATATTAATTCAAGAAAGTTGCTTAAAAAGGTGGTGAAAAATTTTAAAAGTTCATCAGACTTTCCTATGGAATCAATAGTTGTTCCCGGTTTTATCTCTGGTTTTAATTTTTCGGATCATTGGTCTTTTTGGAAAGAAGATTATCCTGCTGTTATGATAACTGATACAGCTTTTCATAGAAATAAAAATTATCATAAAGAAACAGATTTGCCTGGTACTTTAGATTATTCTAAGATGGCAGAAGTGGTATTAGGATTAAAGGGCGCAGTCATTAAATTAGTTAATGAAAATAAGGGGAAGAAGAAATGATCGAAAGAAAATCTGATAGTAAGTCATTTAAAGCATTAATGGTGACCCAATTTTTGGGTGCCTTTGCAGATAATGCATTTAAAATAATTATTTCTTTGTTTGCGATGAGAATATTACTTGACCCAGGAGCTCATGCACAATTTGTTAGTATTGTGGGCGCGCTTTTTATTATTCCTTTTCTTATTGTTTCTCCTTATGCTGGCTATTTTGCGGATAAATTTCGCAAAAGAAATATTATTGTTTTAGTCAAAATTGCTGAGATTGTAATAATGACACTTGGTTTTTTTGCATTGTCATCAGGAAGCCTTGTTTTTATGTGCGTTATCTTGTTTCTTATGGCTACACAAAGCGCTTTTTTTGGTCCTGCAAAATATGGAATTTTGCCGGAGCTGTTAGATGAATCTTCCTTGTCGCAGGGTAATGGTTTTATGCAGATGTGGACATTCTTAGCAATTATTTTAGGAACAGCTTGTGGCGGACAGTTAATTACATTGTTCAGTGTTAATGTTCAGTATTCTTCATTTATTCTTATCTTTTTATCCGTTGCGGGAACTGTTTCGAGTTTGTTTATTGCTAAAGGCGAGGCATCATCAAGTAAGACAAAATTCGAATTGAATTTTGTGAAAGATAGTATTTTATCACTAAAGGAGATAATAAGAAAAAAGCCGTTGTTCCATACACTCTTATCAATTGCATTTTTCTGGTTTTTAGGATTAATTATTCAGATGAACACGCTTATTTATGGCAAGAATGTATTAGGTTTATCTGACCTGAAAACAAGTTTGTTAGTGGTGTTTGCTTCTATTGGCATAGGTGTTGGAAGTGCACTTGCGGGCAGGCTTTCTGGTAATAAAATAGAATTTGGTATTGTTCCTCTTGGAGCTATTGGTATCACTTTATCATGCTTGTTCTTAGGTGAACCGCAACCTTCATTTATAGGGGCTATTATTAGATTGGTAATTTTAGGTTTAGCAGCAGGTTTTTACATTGTTCCTTTAAATACTTTCTTCCAGCAAAAGAGCCCGGCTAATAAAAGGGGTAAATATTTAGCTGTATTAAATGTGACGAATTCTTTAGCAATTCTTTTAGGATCAATCTTTCTTTGGTTTTGTGGAAGCTATATGAGGTTTGATCCTGCACAAGTATTTTTCATACTTGGACTATTGTCAGTAATTGGAACCGCTTTGATTTTTAAGTATTTACCGGATGCATTTTTGAGATTTTTTAATTGGGTCCTAACTCATTCGGTTTATAAAATCAAGGTTGTTGGAGAGGAAAATCTTCCTGAACGGGGAGGAGCGCTGCTGGTTTGTAATCATGTGTCATATGCTGATCCTTCATTGATCTTAGCATCAACGAAAAGGCATATAAGGTTTTTGGTCTTTCGTAATATATACAATATTTTCTTTTTGAAGCCATTATGTAAGATCATGAAAGCCATTCCTGTTTCATTAAATGATTCTCCCAAAGAAATAGTTAAGTCTTTGAGCGAGGCCCGTAAAGCAGTAGAAGAAGGACATGTCGTTTGTATTTTTGCCGAAGGTGGGTTAACTAGAACAGGTAATTTGCTTCCATTTAACAGGGGATTCCAACATATAATGAAAGATCTGGACGCTCCGATCATACCGGTGAATATTGACAGCATCTGGGGTAGTATCTTTAGTTATGACAATGGAAAATTTTTCTGGAAAGTTCCCAAGAGAGCCTTATATCCCGTCACAATTTCTTTCGGAAAACCTATGCCATCAAATTCGCAGGCTCATGAAGTAAGATTAGCGGTTCAAGAGTTATGGGCAAAAGCTTTCAAGCTGAGAGGTAAGTATCAGGAAAAGCTTCATATGGCATTTATCAGAGAAGCTAAAAAAAGGCCTTTCAAATTTGCTTTGGCAGACTCAACAGGATTGAACCTAAAGTATATTGAGGCATTAGGCACAGTAATGATGTTCTCTAAAAAATTGTTTCCAAAGAATGAAGACCCGATCGATAAAGAGAGCGAAATGGTTGGTGTTTTATTGCCATCATCTTGTCTTGGTGCAGTTGTCAACGGGGCTGCATTGATGGTTGGAAAGGTTCCGGTTAATTTAAATTTTACTGCATCAAAAGAAAGTATTGATTCTGCAATTGAGCAGTGTGAAATAAAAAAGATAATAACTTCAAGAAAGTTTTTGTCAAAAGCTAATCTCCAGGAGCGTTCGGGAATGATATTTCTTGAGGATCTTAAGGATAAAATAAGCAAAGCAGAAAAAATATTATCAGTTGTAAAAGCTTTGATAATGCCGATGTTCTTAATTAAGAACCTGTATGTTCGAGGTAATAAGTATAATGTTGAAGATCTGGCTACGATCATTTTCTCTAGCGGAAGTACTGGTGAGCCTAAAGGGGTCATGCTTAGTCATGCAAATATATTTTCTAATGTAGAGGGATTTTATCAAGTTGGTCAGGTTAAAAGAAATGATGTTGTTATGGGAGTGTTGCCATTTTTCCATTCTTTTGGTTTTACAGCATGCATGTGTTTTCCTTTGGGAACTGGCTTAGGAGTTGTGTACCATCCAAATCCTTTAGACGCTTCAACAATAGGTAAGCTAGTTGAAAAGTTCAAGGCTACGATAATCGTTGGAACACCTACATTTTTCTCTGCGTATATTAGAAAATGTACAAAAGAACAGTTTTCAACTCTTAGGCTGGCTGTTGCAGGTGCTGAGAAATTCAAAGAGAAAATAGCGACCGACTTTGCTGAGAAGTTCGGCATTGTTCCTTTTGAAGGATATGGGGCGACGGAGTTGTCTCCCATAGTTTCAATGGGAGTTCCAGATTTTGAAAATGCAAGTGGGACAATTAAACAAATAGGTAATAAAGCAGGAAAAGTTGGACAACCTATCCCAGGTGTAGTCGCAAAAGTGGTTGATCCGGATACTTTTGAATTATTGGGAGATGATACTGAAGGTTTATTGCTGATTAAAGGTGCAAATGTCATGAAAGGGTATCTAAAAAATCCTGAAAAGACGCAAGAGGTTCTAAAAGATGGTTGGTATATAACAGGTGACATTGCTACTATTGATAAAGAGGGGTTTATTTGTATTACAGATAGATTAAGCAGATTTAGTAAAATTGGTGGTGAAATGGTTCCACACGTTAAAGTTGAGGAAGAAATATTAAATGTGTTAAATACTTCTGAGCCGGTATGCACAGTGACTTCAGTTGCTGATGAAAAAAAAGGCGAGAAGCTGGTTGTTCTATATGTTGGAGATATTAATGTAGAAGATATTGTCAGACAGCTTTCAGAAAAAGAACTTCCAAACCTTTGGATACCAAAAAAGGATAGTTTTTTCAAAATAGATGAAATACCTATGTTGGGTTCTGGTAAAATGGACCTAAAAACTATTAAAGCTAAAGCAAAAGAAATAAGCGAAGTAAAGGAATTGGAATAATAAATATGGTTAAAGTGGAAAAACAATCACATTGGGTCAAGACTGAAGATAACATGAGAATTGTTTTTGATCAGTATAAGGCTGGTCATTCAAAAGTTGTTGTCATTGCACATGGATATTTTAACAGCAAAGGGTCTGTTCTTTTGCAGGAATTAGGTAAAGCATTAAATGATGAATATGATGTGATCATTATGGATTTTCGGGGGCATGGCAATAGTAAAGGATTGTTTTATTGGACAACAAAAGAATATTTAGATCTAACGGCTGTTTTACAATTTGCAAAAAATGAGTATGAAAAAATAGGGGTTATTGGATTTTCGCTTGGAGCTGCTACAAGTATTATTACTGCAGTAAAAACCGATTTGATAGATAGTTTGATCCCGGTGAGTGGGCCTACCGACTTTGATAAAATAGATTTTCGCTTTTGGGAGATCGATGTAGAGAATGATATCCTTTATAATTTTGGAGATGGAAAAATAGGCAAAGGTGTAAGGCCTGGCCCATTCTGGCTGGAAAAACAAAAGCCGATTAATGTTGTAGAGAAATTAAAAATACCTACGTTCTATATTCATGGTTCTGTAGATTGGTTAATAAAACCATGGCATGCTAAGGAGCTTTACAAAAAGACAAAAGCAAAAAAACGTTTAGAAATCATAGAAAAAGGTCCTCATGCGGAATATCTTATAAGAAAAAACAAAAAAGAGACAGTTGGTTTAATTAAAGAGTGGTTTGCAGAAACATTGTAAGTAGGGGGTCAAGTGTAAGTAGGGGGTCAAGTCTCGACTTGACTACATGTAGCTTGCGGATGTCTAATGAATGTAAATATTGAAAACTTATTTAAGGTGTAGTCAAGTCGAGACTTGACCCCCTATGTAAAAGGAGAGGCCAAAGTGAAATCATTTTTAATTACATTAGTTCAACTTTTATTTGCTGTTTTCATGTATTCGATGGGATGTGTATTTTTTGGAGCTGCCATGGTCCCTGGACTGGCATTGCTGATGAAGGTGTGGAATGCAACTTTATCATATGGAACGATGCCTAGGTTGTTTTGTTTAGGGATGACATTAGCGGCCACCTATTTTCTGTTTGGATTAACACTTGTTGCACTTGTAGGTACTTTTCGAACAGTATTTAGGCTTAGGCTTACTGAAGGTGAATTTCCAATGTTTTCAGTTCAAGCTATTCAATGGGCATTTTTAAGCTCATTGTATTGCATGATCAGTTATACATTTATTGATTTTATTCTTTTAACACCATTTGCAAATCTTTTATTTCGGATGCTAGGTGCAAAACTGGGTAAGAATGTTCAGTTTAATTCAAAGAATGTCTTTGATGCCTCTCTTTTGGAAATTGGTGATAATTCGGTTATTGGCGGGGGAGCTATAATTAACGGGCATATCGTTGAACGCGGAAAATTAAAATTACGCAAGGTTATAATAGGTAAAAATGTAACGATCGGTTCACACTCTACAATAATGCCGGGGTGTACGATCGGCGATAGAGCTATTATTGCGGCCAGTACAACTTTGCAGAAAGATACGAAAGTTGAGCCAAGAGATGTCTGGGTTGGAATGCCAGCTGAGTCCTTAAGAGAAAAAATAAGGAATGAAAAAGCAAGTGAAAATGAGAAAGGGGTCTCTAATGAATGAAAACAAAAGAAATGTACCACTTATAGTAGCTCTTTCTATTCCGGTGCTGATGATTGTTTTGACAGTGATTAGTATTTATGTGCCAACTCTATTTATAAAACCAAAAATTGATTTCATTTACAGCACAGGTGCGAATTATTGCTATAAGAATAGATACACTGTTGAGAAGGGAAAGATCATAGAAAATGGGATCAAAATTAATGAGAAAGATAATTGTCAAGAACCTCCAGATTCACGACTTTACTATTACGATGTGGAAAAACAAATATCTCTGGAGTTGCCCTATGAAAAAGCCCAAAAATACACCTTAGATACCAACAATAAATCTAGTGATGGATTTGAGATAGTTTCTGGAAGTAGTTCAGATATGTTCTTTTATGATGGGTCATCATATTATAAAAAGTTTTTAAAGAAGAGTGCTTTTAGCCGGAGGCTAAATATGAAGGTTGAGAATTATTATGATTATAAATTTTTAGGATGGGTAAAGGAGTAGATCATGAATAAAGAAAATATTATTAACAGAGTGATCAGCCTGATTCGTGAGGGCAATTTGACAAAAGAGGAGCTTCTTGAAGCGTATGACAATTCAATTGCTTCAAGTAAGCAGGATGTTCTCAACAAGCAATCTAGTATTTCCAATATACTTTACTATATTGGTGGCGGTATTGTTTTTCTGGGGATTAGTATTTTTATAGGTACTAATTGGTCAGAGTTAAACAATTTTACAAAGATCATCGCCACGTTAGGAACGTCGGTCATGATGTATTTTGCAGGCATTCTTTTAGCGCAATATAAAAATATGGAAAAAGTATGTGATGCCTTCTATTTTATTTCTGCTCTAGTGGCGCCTCTTGGTATTTTTGTAACAATGGATATTGCTGGGATTGATACAGGAACAGCAGGTTGTCATAGTGCTGTTGCTGCTATTTTGTTAATAGTGAATGTTATGTCGTATTTAATAGATAAAAGAAATGTCTTCTTTATATTTAGCGTTGTTTTTGGTTCCTGGTTTTTCTTTGGGTTTACAACATTTATTGTAGGGGGAAGGCCCTTTAGTGATTGGGATTATGTAAAATACAGATGGCTGGCCGCAGGTTTAACTCATATGATCATGGGGTACGCTCTTAAACCAACTGACAAAAAGTTTTTTACACGGTATCTCTATAGTTTTGGCGTAATAGAGTTTTTAACAGCAGCTCTTTGTTTAGGTGGTTATTCTCCTAATCAAAACTTCTTCTGGGAACTCACTTTTCCTGGAATTACATTTGGGGTAATATTTTTAAGCGTTTATTTAAAGTCGAGAGCATTTCTTATCTTTGGCACGATTTATTTAATGTTCTATATATTTAAGATAACAGGTGAATACTTTACATCTGGATTTGGATGGGCTTTTTCATTAATTATCCTTGGCTTTACATTGATGGGTGTTGGATATTTAGCGTTCTATGTGAACAAAAAATATATAAGCTAATTTTTTATAATGGAAAGTTTATTTAGCTAGGAGGGGAAGATGTATTATTTTCTAATATGGATAGGTATGGTAATTGCAACAGCTATCATTGCTGATCAGAAGGGCTTCAATGTGGTTGGTTATTTGTTTATGGGATTATTTTTAGCACCAGTTGCTTTGCTGCTGGTTCTTCTTTTGCCAAAAAATGAACCACAAACCAAAACAGAAACTACTAAGCTTTCATTATCGCAAGCGATGACCCAGTTAAATTATGTCAAAAGTGCTATCGCGTCTTTAAATAAAAGGGTGGAGGATATTGAAAGATATATTGGGAAATTTAGTGAGGAAGAAAAGGCGCCTGAGGCAGAACCTATCCTCAATATAGAGCAGCTATCTAAGCCAGAAATAGTTGAGATCAAAGATGTCCCACAAGAAAAACCAAAAGCACAACAAACCTCAACAGCAGAAACTAATTTTGGAAAATACTGGTTGAATAAAATAGGTATTATTGTTTTTGCCTTAGGAATAGGGTTTCTTATTAGCTACACTTTCAAGTATTTTGGACCGTTCATCAAAATTGCATTTGGATATTTTATTAGTGCTGGTTTATTTTATTTTGGACTGCAGATGGAAAAGAAGGAAAAATTCGAAAATTATGGACGCGCTCTTTTAGGTGGAGCGTGGGCTTTGACATATTTTACTACTTATGCAATGTATCACTTCGAGGCAAGCAGAATAATTCAGAGCCAGGTTGTTGACCTAGGTTTATTAGTTGTTGTTATTATCGGGATGATAAAGCATGCTTTAAAATATGAATCTGAAACTATGGTAGCAATGACTCTAATTGTTGCATATTTGACATCTATCATAGGTCAGATAACTGTTTTTACTTTCGTTAGCAATATACTTCTATCAATTGTCATTCTTATCCTGGTCTATAAATTCAAATGGATCAAAACGCTGCTGCTTGGGATCATTCTTACATTTGGGATACATTATCATACTGTAATGCCTGAGATACTCCATTTTTCTAATACAGTGCAATTCTTTAGTATGTCTTCTTTTCATTCCAGGCATTTAATGAATCTTGCTTTCTTGGCAGGGTATTGGCTGGTGTTTATGTTGGGGCTTCATATTATAACTGATGATAATGATGCAAAATTACAAGACACGGTTGCAGCTGCAAATTTAGGGAACTTTGCTTTTTTTAGCGCCCTTGCTTATCCACTGATTGATAAGGCTTTTTATGATTATCGGTTTCTTGTAGTAGCTGTTTTTGGCTTATGCTATTTAGTAGCGTCATTTCTGACGAAGAGTCTTAAAAAAGAAAAGTTATATTTGAGTGATATTGTTGTGGCAGTTTTAGCTCTTACTTTAGCTATACCTTTGAAATTCGCTACAAAAACAACTTTGTTGATCTGGTTAATTGAAACACCCTTTTTGCTTTTTGTAGGTTTTTATTTCAGACAGAAGATCTATAAATATTTAAGTTATGGTCTCGCGGCTATGACAATTGTCGAATTAATTATTGCTCTTTCCTTTAGGAATGACTCATTTGGATGGTCAAATGAAATAAGCTTTTTAGGCTTAATGATAAGTTTTAATGATTTTTTAGTGCTATGCGCATCAATTTCTGCGGGAGTTTGTTGTTATTTAGGACAGAGCACAAAGAAGGAAAGGCAGCTTGATCCAATGGATTCTTT
>JAHJCZ010000190.1 GCA_018812705.1 Candidatus Omnitrophota bacterium | reverse complement strand
TTCAAGAGGAGATTTTACTGCTGAAATTTTGTTAGGAATAGAGCTCTTCTCCGCAGCTAATTCTTCCTTCAACTTTGCTATTTGAACGTTTAAAACATCTTCAGCTTTTGCAACTTTGCTAGGTATTGAATTCTTGACAGAATCTAATTCATTCTTTAGTTGATTAATTGTGTTTTCAAGCGGTTTCTTTGCTTCTTCAACCTTTTGAGGCAATAAAGATTTGGAATCATTCAAGCTTTCTTTAAGCCGGGCTATCTCTTTTTCGAACGGAGAATTAGCTGCTGAAATTTTGTTAGGAATAGAGCTTTTCTCAGTGGCTAATTCTTCCTTTAACTTTGCTATTTGAGCTTTTAAAACGTCTTCAGCTATTGCTATTTTGCCAGGTATTGAGCTATTAGCTTCAATGATTTGCTGCTTAAGCTTTTCAATTTGTTCCTGAAGACTTGATTTTGCTTGCTGTACCTTCAAAGGAATTGAGTTTTCGGAAGTTTTCAAATCATTTTTTAGTGATTCTATAATTGTTTCCAATGGCTTTTTAGCATCACTGATCTTGCTTGGCACAGAAGCTTTATAACTATTAAGTGTATTGTTCAATTCTGCAATTTGTTTTTCTAGTGGTTCTTTTACTTTAACTATTTGAATAGGAATAGAATTCCTTTCAGTAGCGAGGTCATTTTTTAAACGGTCTATTTGTACTTTTAGAAGTTCTTGAGCTTCAGTAATTTTTTCTGGTAAAGAACTTTTAGTGTTTTTAAGTTCATCTTCAAGTATGGATATTTTTGTTTGAAGTGGCTTTTTAGCAAGATCAATTTGTTCAGGAATAGAAGATTTCGTTTCACTTAACTGTTCCTTAAGTTGTTCGATTTCTTTTTCCAGCGGTGCTTTTGCCGCAGACAATTTATTTGGAACGAAACTCTTCTCTAAAGATAATTCATTTTTTAATTGAATAATTTGAGCTTTCAGAACATCTTCTGCTTTTGATATTCTTTCTGGTATCGAAGTTTCTGTTGCTTTTAGTTTTTCTTTTAGAGCCTTTATATTGTCTTCTAAAGATTGCTTTGCTTTATTTATCTTTTCTGGCAATAAAGCTTTCTGATCACTCAAGCTTTGTTTTAATTCTGAAATTACCTTCTCGAGGGGGATTTTAACTTTGGCGATTTGATCCGGAACAGAGTTTTTTTCTTTGGAAAGTTCTTCCTTTAATTTAGCAAGCTCATTCTTTAATGATTGCTCGGCATCTGAAACTTTTTGTGGGATAGAATCTTTAACAGTTTTCAGCTCTTCTTGAAGTTGGGATATCGTTAGTTCAAGTGGTTTTTTAGCTTCATTAATTTTAGAAGGCAAAACTTGAGCCGCTTGTTTTAGATCGTCATTGAGCTTGGAAATTTGGTTCTCTAATGGTAATTTCGCGGCAGCTATTTCAGTAGGAATATTTTCAGTTTTCTGGTTTAATTCACTATTTAACCTTGCTATTTCAGCATTAAGCGGCAGTTTTTCCTGGTTAACGATGTCTGGGATTGAAGCCTTTGTTTTCTTTAGTTCTTGCTCAAGGAGGCTTATCTTCGATTCTAATGGGTAAATTCTTTTGCTCAATTGATCGTTTAAACTAGATTTGTTTTCCTTTAGTTCTTGTTGCAACAGCTCTAATTTCGCTAGATTGTCCTTGTTTAATTCGTCTATTTGATTTTCAAATGCAAGTTTTTCTTTTTCTAAAGCAACTAAGTTCTTTTGAAAAACTTCAAATTCTTTCTTTGTTTTTAGAATATCTGCGTCTTTTTCGTCTTGAATACTCTTTGATAAGTTTAGTTTTTTTTGTAAGCTTAGAATTTCTTCGTTAAGGATGTTTTTAGTTTCTTCAAACTTTTTAGCTGAATCTGTTTCTAGCGCCTTTATGGATTCGTTTAGAATTGATAACTTTTCATTAAATTTAGATTTTTCCTGTCTTAACCAGTCAGCTTCTTTTTTAAGTTCATCAGAATCTTTGTTTAAACTTTGTATAATTATGTCTTTTCGATTAATAGTTTCATTTAGGTCAGTTATTTTTTTGTTAAGATTTTTAATATTTTCTTCAAGCGGTGAAGTTCCTTTAGAAAGCTTTGCTTGGAATGAAAGCTCGTTATCCTTCAGTTTGTCTTTTAGGTTTTCGAGGTCTTGAGAAAGAAATACTTTTTCTTGGCGAGCATTCATTAATTGTTGAACGAGCGCTTGTTTTTGAAGCTCAAGATCCTCAACAACAGAATCCTTGTCAAATGCACTTTCATCTATATCGATTATTTTGTTTTGAAGGGTAAATATTTCAGATTCTAATCTAGATTTTTGATCAGATATGTTCTGAAGTTCTTCTTTAAGGAAATCTTTCTCGCTAATTAATTTCTCAATTACTATGTTTTTTCTTTTGATCGAAACTTTAAGAGATTCAACAGAATCGCCTAGTTCGCTGTCATAAGAAACTTGAGCGTACAAATTAGTAGACATGAAAAATGCTGCAATGAATAAAATTGGTATTTTTTTCATTATACTGTTATTTCCCTTCTATCAATTTTTCTATTTTTATGAATTTCTTTTCTAGTTCTGCGAGTGCAGTTTTATATTTTCTGATTTCTTCATTACATTGATTGCTGCTGCAACTTTTATTAGTTTCTAGGAGGCTTTGATTTTCTTGATTAACGATTTCAAGTTGTTGTTCAAGTATTTTATATTTTGCCGCTACTGTGTTTTTTTCATTTATCAATTCTGCTAATTGGTTAGATAAGGCAACATAGTTTTCTGATAACTTTTTAAACTGGTCATTAAGCGTCCCTTCTCGATTAGTTAAAGGAGTTTTAATTCCAATATTTTCGCTAACGGTATCCTCGCTATTTACTTGATCGTCATCAATATTGTCTGCGCTGTCAATAAAACTTGTATCAAAACGGTCATCAGCACTTGATACTTTCGTAACCTCATTGCCTATTTTTACTTTTTGGAAATCTTCGCCTGTAAAGAATTCTCGTTTCCTTTTATAAGGCACTAATTTTGAAATTGCCCCAGATGACTCAAGGACTTCAAGATATGTTATATGGTTGCCATCTTTTGTGATTTCAACAATGTCTCTATTTTGAAGATGCAAATTGCTTAGGTCTGTAAAAGCAATTTTGTACTTATAATTTATGTTAATAATTTCACCAGAAATTTGATCGTTGGCATAGGACGCTTTGGAGGCAATTAATAAAAAAACTGCAGTAAATAGAAAAACAAAACTTTTAATTTTGAAGGGGTTTTTCATAAAATATGGTTTGTTCTTTTTTAATATAGTTTAGTAATATTATTACT
>JAHJCZ010000015.1 GCA_018812705.1 Candidatus Omnitrophota bacterium | reverse complement strand
GTCAAGTCGAGACTTGACCCTCCCTATGAAATATCTAGTTGTACTAATAATTACTTTTTGTTGCCATTTTTGTTTTGCTGATCAGAGAATTGTCGCTATTAAAGTGGATGAGGCGCCTATAATTGATGGGACAGGTGATGATGCTGTCTGGGGTAAGGATACCGCAATTATCACACATGATAAGGTCGCGGATATCGATGTTACCCTTAAGGCGGTTTATACGGAGCAGGAAATTTATTTTCTTGTTGAGTTTGCGGATGCTGATGAATCAAGGGCGCATAAATCGTGGGTATGGGATAAAGAAATAGAGGTCTATAAGATCGGACCTACACGCGAGGATTCTTTTCTTTTCAAGTGGAATATGGGATCAGAGCCTGTTGATCTAAGCGTATATTCGGATGATAATTATGCTGCAGATATTTGGTTCTGGAAAGCATCCAGGACAGATCCGTCGGGTTTTGCGGATGATAAAATGCATTATCTGGGGGTAGAGGAGCAGAAACATTCAGTAATGATAAAAAGTAGGTCAGGAGAGAATAAGTATCTAAGTCGCCCTGCAGATAAAGGTGACCCATCTTATGAGGATCTGATATATCTCGAATACGCCGGTGATGTGTTGCCGCACTTTGCAAAGCAGTTGCCGACAGGAAGCAGGGCTGATGTCAAAGCCAAAGGCCAATGGGCCGACGGGAAATGGACAATAGAATTTGCAAGAGCCCTGAACACAGGCAACGAGGACGATATTTTACTGGATATAGATAAAGAATATTTATTCGGTATCTCTAAATATGAGATAGCAGGAAGGGAAGACAACCCTAAAGCCGACCAGCCGCTTTACGGCGCAGGGGATGTCTCAGAAAGATTGACCTTGCAGTTCAGGAAATAAGGAAATAAATATGGCGATATCATTTCGTACAGTGCGAAATAGTGGTTTAGGGGTTATGATGCTGATCGTTGTGTTGGTAGGTATTTTGCCGACATTAAGTCTGGTCAGGGTCGCTAAGCCGGAAGCAAAGATATCAAGCGAGTTGGCTACATTATTAAATATAGTCAAGATAAACAGCTTGTTCTACGGCGTCGTCGATCAGTTGGATGATCTTGTTATTGAGGAAAATAGTGATATCGGGCCTATCTTAAGGTCTTTGGACAAAGTCATTGTCTATGCGCATGAAATAGAAAAGCTGAGTGATGCAAGTGATAAAGGCAGAGCGAAGGAGATACAAAGTTTTATAAAAAACGCAAGAATATTTAAAGTAGCTGTTGTCTCTTATGTCGAAGAAATGAAATATGATCCTGCAGGGTCAAGCGTTATTGAGATGGAAATATTGATGAAGAAGGCCTTGGGTGATACTCAGAGGGCGCTGACTGTAAGCGTTAAGGATGTTTATGAAGATATTCAGACTTCCCGTTTAGAGATGTCCTATGTTTTGAGGGAAAGCCAGAATATATCTTTGATCGGCTTATTTGCGGGAATATTAGCGGCGATACTTGTTTCTATAATATTCGCAAAGATGCTCAGCAAGCCGATCCGTGATCTTGTCGACGGAACCAAAAGGATCGCAAAGGGAGACCTGTCATTTAGGTTGAAAGTGGATGCTAAAGATGAAATAGGTTTCCTTGCCGATGCGTTCAATCAAATGGGAGAAAGGCTGCAAAAGCATATAGACAATGAAAAAGAGTTTGCAGCTGCAAAGTTAATGGTAGAGCTTGAAAAGGAAAGGATCAAAGAGCTCGAAAATATTTCTGTTGAAACCATAATTAAGCTTTCCAAAACCGCTGAATATAAGGACCAGGATACAGGCTCTCACATTCTTCGTATAAGTTATTATGCGCAGGCCTTAGCAAAAAAAATGAAAATGGACAGCACCTTCGTAAAGGATATTTTTTATGCCGCGCCTATGCATGACATCGGGAAGATCGGTATCCCTGAAAAGATCCTGTTAAAGCGCGGGAAACTTTCAGAAGAAGAATTTGAAATAATAAAAACACATACGTCTATCGGCGCTGCGATCCTCAACGGATCATCTTCCGAGTTCTTGCAAATGGCATTTGTTATTGCTCTGACCCATCATGAAAGGTGGGATGGCAGCGGCTATCCTCAGGGATTGAAGGGCGAAGACATTCCAATGGCGGGAAGGATAACAGCTATTGTTGATGCCTTTGACGCGCTCGTTTCCCGAAGGCCGTATAAAGAGCCTTTCGAAGATTCAAACGCTTTAGACATAATCGCCGCCTCACGAGGCACCCATTTCGACCCTCAAGTTTGCGACAGCTTTTTAGCCATAAAAGACGAGATCTTGTCCATAGAAAAAACCTACCAAGATAAAAATCCAGGATATATTTACCAGTTTGATGAGTGAAAGAAGGGGTCAAGTCTCGACTTGACTACATGTTAATAAGGTGTAGTCAAGTCGAGACTTGACCCCTTCTTTTTCAGTTCCAATATTTCTCATCCATCTCATAATTATATTCTGCTGAAAAATATTTAATTGCTTCGATCTTTTTTTTGAGTGCAGGATCTTTTTGCATCCATTTTTCGATCAAGTCTCTATGGTTTTTTTGCATCAGGCAGGCGAATACTTCGGCTTGGTCTTCTTCTATGGACTTCATGGCATAATATGTGACAAATCCCAGTTGATTTGGGGCATAAGGATTTATAGGGTTTGCGTCGCGCAGGGACTTGTTTTGTTCGCCGTAGGAGAAGCCATCATTATTAAAAGATGCCCATTTCTCGTCGCTCAGGACTTGCAGGCCCTGATCTTGTTGTGACATCATGTGATAGATCTCATGATGAATGCTATGCCTTTGCTGAGATTTGTTATCGCCGAAGCGTGAAATATCGAAGAACATAATATGTGCTGATGAACTATAAAGCCCCTGTGCCGGCGTTTCGCCTGAAAATAAATTGTTGACCAGCCCGATCCCGCGCACATCGCGCCCCTTAAAAAATCCACGGGGATATTTATTTATTTCCTCTTCAAAAAGAATTAAATAATCATTTAAAACGCGGTACTCTTTTGGACTGACCTCCAAAAACTTAATATAATATTTACCGGGAGGGAAGCCGTCGTATTTAAAAGGTATGCCGTAACGTTCCTGAAACCGCTCAATGCGATCGTCAATAGAACTCAAAACATCATTTTGCCCATAGGCAGGAACAACCCCCGCGGACAGGATCAGCACAGAAAAAATTAAGCATAAGAGTATTTTTGCGTTGCACATAAAACTATTATAACACAGAGAAGGGGTCAAGTCTCGACTTGACTACATCTTACAAACATGTAGTCAAGTCGAGACTTGACCCCTTCTTTTTATATCAACTATTTACGCCTTCTTCTTAAAACTGCACCAACTAAACCAGTACCAAATAACAACATGCTTGCTGGTTCTGGGACGGGTGAAGAACCATAAAGTCGATTAACTTCGTCTTGTGTAAGAGCAGTATCATAAATGTTAATTTCATCAATACTTCCATTAAAATAACGCCCTAAAGTTCTATGCATTCCGAAATAAAGAGGGGAATCATTGTCTACAATAGGACCAGCACTAGCCGCCGATTCAATAAGAACCCCATCCATAAATATATCAAGCCCATCACTACCTAAATTGGCAACAATATGATGCCATTGATTATCTTTATACCCTTCACCACTATTAACACTTGGAAAAATTGACCCATTTCCATAATGAGCACCGATGCTGCTAGTATCCCCATCATATTGAAGAACATATCCTCCAAAATAAGGGTCTGTCTCCCAGCCATGACCTTTGTCAAGAAGATCAGCGTGTGTTAGCTGACTGCCGAGAGGGTTGAACCATAATGATATGGCTACAGTGTCGGGATTTAAGAGAGCGTTATAAGCAACTTCCACAAAACTATTCGAACCGTTAAAAGCAAGTGCGTAATTCCCTATAATACCAGAGGTGTAAGATGCATTGGAAATTGTTCCATTTAAGCCATTAATAGAATCAACGGCTATAGTTCCAGAACCTTCTTCAAACCCCCAATGACCAATAATCGTAGCGTGACTAGCACTAGAAGACAGCAAAATTATCATAACAAATAAAAATGATATAACTTTAAACTTCATTTTCTTCTCCTCTTCCGTGGCTGTAATCTTAAATACTTGTTTTTATATTTATCCGCGGTGTTGCGTTAAAGCTTCGCAACACCTTATGTTGATAAGCAGTAAACTACTTATCAACTATTTACGCCTTCTTCTTAAAACTGCACCAACTAAACCAGTACCGAATAACAACATGCTTGCTGGTTCTGGGACGGTATTATTTTCATTACGGATTTCTTCTGCTGTTCCTTCAACACCAACTGTAAAACCATTCCAATATTCATTGGTCAAACTTCTCCAAGTAAGAGTATCAAATTCACCAGTAAAACGAAGCGCACCATGAGGTTCGCCTGTGCCTAATAATTGATATTCATCTCCAACAATTGATTTATTTGATGTGCCGCATCCCCAATAGCCACAATTATTGCCGTCAACACCACCAACGCTTAATATCTCAAAATCCTGGTCAAAACCATATCCGTTTCCGTTTAAACTTACAAAAGCAAAAACAGGGTTAGCGATCGCTTCAGAAAAGGTGAGTGTTTGTAAGCCTGCTTTATTTAAAGCAATAATATCTGTTCCTGTCGGTATATTATCAACAAATGTGCTTGTGTAAGGTGATATCGCTGGATTACGAAAAGCACTGTATTTTGCTCCATCTGTCCAATAATCAATTCCGCCAGTAGGTTGGTAAAAACCAACTCCAAGAGGATTGTTATATGTTACACTAACTGTTGTCGTCGCTGTTGTCATAGTTCCATAAGCAGTAAAACCATTTGTAGAATCAGAGGTAGTCCAATCTGTCCAATCAATAAGAACCGCATGTGCAGATGTCGAAACACCCAGTAAAATCACCATAAATAACAAACTTAAAAATACTTTTTTCATTTTGATACCTTTCGTTGTTAAATCTTTGTTTTATATTTTTAGAAGAACGGAGGGTGAATTTTTTAAACGCACCGATCTTTCAGTTGTTTATACTTATTTATAAGCAATAACCATGCCAATATTGCAAAAATAATAAAATAGTTAAGAATAGGGGTCAGAGACTTAATTCAAACAAGATATAGTGCGCTGACCCCTATCCTTATGCCGGACACACTGTGACAGCGATGGACAATACTCCACTGTTGTTTGTTGATTTCCCTAGACATAATGTCAAATATAATAGACAAAATAAGGGGGTCAAGTCTCGACTTGACTACATGTTGACGCGAGTATTTTTAATGTATTTAATTGGTTTGGGGAGTAGCCTCGACCAGAGAACTAGCAAAGGTGTAGTCAAGTCGAGACTTGACCCCATACTTGGCATGGTAATTGCTGTTAAAGTAAGGACAAGGTATAGAAAACTGGTTATATTCCATTATATTGGAATTTTTAAGAGAGAATACAATGAAAAGGATCGCCCTTTTAACATTTGTTTTGATTTTAGGCAGCATTACTTCAGCCCATGCTGTTTATACTGCTGACGGAATCCTTAGCGATTGGGGTATTGACCTAAGCGTTCCCGAGTCAGCTGATCTGGGATACTTAGAAACCAATACGCCAAAAGGCGTAAATGCTGATTATGAAACTGAAGACATAAGCGCATATGGAACCGCTAATGAATGGTACTTTGTAGGCCCCGGCTGGTCAAATCCAGGCAATACTTATGATGTTGAAGGATTATATTTCGATAATGATGCTGAATTTGCTTACATTGCTATCGTAACCGGATTGCATTTTAATATTGATGGGGGGATTGCAGACGGATTTTTTGATGTCGGAGATATCTTTCTTGATACAGGGCTTTATCAGAATACTACTGATACAAAGAAATATGCTTTTGGAATTGATGTATCATCTTATGTTGCCTCATTAGTTCCAGGTACAGCAGGAACAGCTGATTTTTACGGAGTTAACGACTGGCAAGGTACACAAATTTTTTCAGATGCAAATCCATGGACTATCGGAATCAACAATACCGGCGCCGCTACTTCAATAGATTTTGCTTATAGTGGTAACCAAAATACGCATTATGTTATGGAAGCCAAAATACCTTTAAGCCTTTTGGGCTTAAGCAATGAAGAGCATGATATTTGGGCGCATTGGACAATGCAATGCGGCAATGATGTTTTGAATCTTAAGGCAAGCGTAAATCATGTTGTTCCAGAACCTGCAACGATGCTATTATTCGGCACAGGTTTAGCAGGCGCATTTTTAAAACGCAAAAAACGTACAATATAAGAGTCACAAATATATTACATCAAAAAGGCTTCTCATTAATTTGAGGAGCCTTTTTTAGATAGGGTGCTGATCCCTATTTTAAGTCGAGAGACTTGACCCCCTAAATGTTCCGTGCTAGAATCTAATAAAAGTAATACGAAAGAAAAAACCGTCAAGCAATGATCAAGAAAAGTGAAACAATCCGAAAACAGCATATTCGATCGTTTGAGAAAATGAACTATCTCGACAGGCTTGTTTGGGCATTTTCGCAGAATCAAACACTTTCCGGATTTATGACCCCTGAATCAAAAAGGATCAACCGCAAACTCCGCAAAAAGGGCAAGAAATACTTTGGATCCTGATATTATCCACAAAATAATCACAAAGATGAACCGGGCAAAGCTAAAATATGTTCTAGTAGGAGGTTCGGCTATGATCATTCACGGTATGCCCCGAAGCACTTTAGATATGGATATATATATTCCTGCAAAAGGTGCTGCTGTTGATAAAATTTTTGAGATCGCTTCAAGTCTTGGATTAAAGACTGAACATGGTGATATTAAGAAAATTTCTAATGATCCCAATTTGATATCGGGGCAATGGATCTGTTTCGCAAAAGAAGAACAGGAGATCCTCGATATTTATCTTGCTAGCGACAAAGAGTTCGATAGGCTTTTTGCTAACTCCGAGGTAAAGAAAGATAAATCCCTAGCTGTTAGGGTCGCTTCTTTGAAGGATATTGAGAAAATGAAAAAAAAGGCGGGACGTCCGATCGACCTGGCCGATATCGCATTCATCAAAGAATTTCGAGATAATGCATTGGATAAATAGCACACCTCACGATTTATTATCAAAAAGGCTTCTCATTAATTTGAGGAGCCTAGGGGGTCAAGTCTCGACTTGAGCCGTATAAGGGGTTAAGTCGAGACTTGACCCCTTATTGAAGGCGGTGATAAATCTATGATTTTTTCAACCGCTATTTCAATCAAATATTTAGGCAGAATGGGTAATTCTCCTTCATGGTGCTTTGAAGACTTGGTACATTTTTGAACCCCTTTTATCACTCGATTAGAAATTCTTCTTGTGATCCTTTCTTCATATCTTTCAAGTACGTTTTTACTTATTTTCTGTTGTATTATAAGTTTTGCTTTCCCTTGAAGAGTGTATCCTTTAAACTTTTGTTCATCTACTGCGGTTATGCTGACTTTCGGATTTCTTTTAAGATTTTTGTATGTCCTTTTCTTGTAAACGTCGATTATGAATATTTTTTCGGTTTCTTCACTGCCAATAATGCCTTTAACAGAGCAATGTATGTTCTCGTTCTCGTCAAAGGTTGAAACAATAACGATGTTTTGTTCATCCAGAAACTTGATTATTTCATCAGGTAATTTCATTTTAATTGAAGGTGGTTGTGGTTTTTTTGTCATAAAATTCTCCTCAGATTGTAAAAAGTCAATTAATGTATAGTCTTCTTACATTAGTGTCAGGTATTTTCTCATAAAAAATAAAGGGGGTCAAGTCTCGACTCTAAAATAAATTGGCATTTTCCCGATTTACATGTTATATTTGCTTAACTATTCGATTCAACAAGTATTGCAACAGTTTTACCCGATTTACTTTTTTTTTATATTAAAAAAAACGATATTAGTCGAAAAACAACGGTTTGATGCTATAAGTTCGCTAAGGTTGGCTTAGGTTAGCTAAGGTTTGCAAAGGTTACGCAAGTCTTGAGTAGAAAGATCTTTTTACCTCCGCCAACATCAGCCAACCTCATCTAACCTCAGCCAACTTTAAAATTATTATCATTATGACAAAGAAAATACCACCAACAAACAATGAGACTTTTTTAACAACAGCGCAAGCAGCTGAATTCTTGAACATCAGCGTTTCAACCTTAAAAAAGTACATTTATACAAATAAGATCAAGACGCTCAAAACACCAGGCGGACATTATCGTATTAGGGAAAGTGATCTGCTGGGGATGGTGAGCTAGAAAAGGTTTGCTAACGTTCGCTAAGGTTAGATGAGGTTCGCAGAGGTTGTTTTTGTTAACCTCAGCCAACCTCATCTAACCTCAGCCAACATTACAATTATTACTACTATGATCAACCCACTAAATAAAATAAAAAAAATCCTATCAACCATCGACAATTCAATGGAAGACGATGCAAAGCTGGCTATGGTCAAGGGATATTGGGAGGTCGGCAAGCTCACGGCTGAGTATAAGGATTCAACAGGTAAATTAATTGCAGTAATTGCCGATGAGATCGAAGCTCCGAAGCACGCAGTACAAAGATATATACAGTTTTATAAAACTTATCCTGATGGATATCCCCAAAAATATTATGACCGCGTTATTCTCTGGTCTTATATTTGCAGCGTGTTGCCGGTTCATGATAAGGTGGAGCGTGATTTTTATCTGAAGGAAGCCTGCAAGAACAAGTGGAATAAACATCAACTGTGTGAGCGCATTAACAACAGGTATTATCAGGCAGTTAAAGAGTCCAGCGAATACAATGTAAAAAGCGGTAAAAAGAAGAATATTGTCGAATCCAAGGAACAGCAATTATTTACATACGCCGCCGAAGTAATAAAGATCGTTGATGGCGATACGCTGGATCTGGATATCGATGTAGGATTCAGGCTAAAGCTGGAACATCGCGTAAGGTTCAGAGGCATTAACTGCCCCGAAATAAGCACCCCAGAAGGCCAGAAAGCAAAAGCATTTTTAGAGGGAGAGTTCGCAAAATGTGTAGTTGAAAAGCTTGAATCCAAAGGAGAACACGCAGCCAGGCCGGTAGTGGTAGTAAAAACCTACAAACGCGGCCTATACGGCAGATATATCGTAGACATTTACTATTTACCCGGAGAAAGCAACCCGGAAGTGATCGCAAAAAAAGGAAAGTTGTTGAATCAGGTGCTGTTGGATCAGGGGCATGCGAGCAGAGCTTGAATGCAAGCCCCTGATCCAACATCAGCTAACATAAGCGAACCTAAACCTTATACTTACAGCTTATACAACTATCAGGTAATTTATGACCGCAAAAAAGAAAAAAGATAACAATCAGTCCGATTCACCCGCATACAAAGAGCTTCTTAGAAAGTTATGTGAAATTATTGAAGACGCTAAGGAAAAAGGCATTGACCTGGGTGAACGTAATGATCTCTTAAAATGCCGGGCATGTGGGGTATATGAAGATTGTGCTGTAAAAGAAGGATGGGTGATCTGCGACGAATATGGAAAGGTCTTAAACCAGGATAGATTCATTATTATTGATTCAAAAGAAAAGTCATACCATCGCAATAAAATGACTTATTTCAAGACGACATACATGTTTATCTGTACCGAGTGCGGCGCGCAGCAGAAGGAAATATTAAGATGTAGGATGGATGATGATTATTAAGGGGGTCAAGTCTCGACTTGACTACACCTTCGACAGATCTAGAATTGCTAACTATAATTTATGCGGCTTTTGCCGCGAAACAAACATGTAGTCAAGTCGAGACTTGACCCCGTATATCGTCTAGTTATTATAGTGTTGTTAAAATGAAAATTAGAACAAAAAAACAAGATTACTTAAAAAAAGTCGATACTGGTTATATCCGAATGAAGGATTACAGGGTAGCTATTTGTGCTATTGTACGCGACTGTGAAAAGAGCCTAAAGAAAAATATTCCAGTAATTAATAAGTTAAAGAGTTGTTTTCGTGAATCGCATATTGTTGTTGTTGAAAATGACAGTAATGATGGGACTAAAGATTTATTGCTGAAATGGTCTCAAAGTGTAGAAAACGTGCATGTTATCTCTGAAGATATAGGTTCTCAAAATATGCCTGAGGTTGAAGGTAATGTTCCTCCTTGGTTTGCTTGTCACAGAATCAAACTAATGGCAAGCTATCGCAACAAGTATATGGAATTTATTGATAAAAGTAACTGGGAATTAGATTATGTGATTGTTGTTGATCTGGACTTTAGGCACTTATCTATTGATGGTATATCAAATTCATTTGGCCAAGATATTAACTGGGATGCAATTACATCAAACGGGAAAATTAAAGATAAATACGGATACAAATATTATGATACATACGCATTTAGAGAAATTGGGGACACCTCTGTTCAGACAGAAGAATCAATTTATACATATCAAAATTTATTGTCTGACCTAGACATTGGAATGATTATGTTCAGAGTATCATCTGCGTTTAATGGTCTTGCTATCTATAAAGCTGAAGCAATTAAAGGATTAAAATATCGATGTGAACTCAATGATGATTTAAAGGTCGAGTCTGTTTGCGAGCATGTTACGCTACATCAGGATATGGCTAGTAGAGGCAATGATCTGATATATGTGAATCCTTCTCAATTAGTTTATTATAAAAGTTTGGAGTCAGGGTTAAATCGATTAATTAAGAAAATAAAACGTAAATTAGCGGGAATAACAAAGTACAAGAGACAATATGCAAAATCCTAAATTATCAATTATAACGCCTGTCTTTCAGGGAAGTAAATATATGGCAGAGTGCATCGAATCTGTTGCACAGCAAAATTGTGATACATTAGAGCATATTATCATCGATGGTGGGTCAACTGATGGAACTGTAGATATCCTTAAAGAGTATGCTGCTAAGTATGAACATATTCGATATATTTCAGAAAAAGATGAGGGGCAATCGTCTGCAATGAATAAAGGGCTGAAAATGGCAAAAGGGGCGATTATTGGGTTCTTAAATGCCGATGATTATTATGAGACTAATATATTAAATCGCATTGTTGACCTTTTTTCAGGATTGTCAGATCCAAGTTTTATTGTAGGAAATTGTAATGTTATAGATGAGAATAAAAATATTCTTGAGATAAACAAGCCTAAAAAACTAGGGTATGAGGATTTGCTTTTAGGAAATGGGTATAATCCGTTACCTGTAAATCCTTCTGCATATTTTTATCATAAGTCAGTTCATGAGAAAATTGGATTTTATGACGAATCTAAGTATTATTTAATGGATACTGATTTTATTTTGAAAGTGGTGACTATTGCTAATGTTAAATATATTGATGAATTATGGGGGCATTTTCGATTCATTGAAGGCACAAAAACATATAATGCTAATAAAGATGGTTCTAATTCAAAACGTGTGCAGATACTCATGGATTCACATATTAATAGACTTTTTTTAGCTAAACGATTGCGAATTAAGATACTTAGATATTTGCATTTAAAATATTTTTATAAGCGTTTATTTTACTATTTAGAAAAACCTAAAAGAATACTTTTATTTTTTCAGAAAAAAGATGGGATTTTTAAAAGAATGTTTAAATATTAGTAACGAGGGATTATGAGTTTTTTATTTTTATTTCTATTTATAGTTTTTACATTTTTACGCCCACAGGAATGGGTGCCAGGCATGATAGGATGGACAGTCATTGATGTTTTTGCTGTTTTAGCCCTTGTAGGTTTGCTGTTTGAACGCATGGCAACAAAACAAAAAGTATTTGCGGCAGTACCACAAAATAAACTTATTTTATTGTTTTTTGGGTCTATTCTTATGTCGCATGTTGCTCATACTTATTTTTGGGGATTGAGGTTTTCCTTTTTTTCTTTTTTGCCTGTTCTGATCCTGTTCTATTTGACACTTAATGGACTTGACACTGAAAAGAAGTTTAAGATAATTTTTTGGCTGATAATCATTATGAATATGATTCTAGTTAAGCAGGGATATGATCAATTTAATAATTTTTACGGATGGGCTGGTCAGCCAATAACTATTGATCGAGGACCTGCAGGGGTTGTCCATCGAATTAATTGGATCGGTATTTTAGGCGATCCTAATGATCAGGCATTAAGCTTTGTTGTGGCATTTGGGTTTTTATTACCATTTGTTATAGGAAAATCAGGAATTATGACAAGGATATTTAGTTGTGCTGGTTCTGGTTGGTTACTTTATGGAGTATATTTAACCAACTCACGTGGCGGTATTTTGGCAGTTTTAGCTACAATATTTTTCTTTTTTGTTCGAAAGACCAGAAAGTTTTTACTTGGCGGGATTATTGGAGGAGTTTTTGGAGCTGGATTTTTAGTATTTGCGCCATCAAGGATGTCAGAGCTTTCATCATCATCAGGTTCCGGATCATCTAGGTTGGATCTTTGGTATGGGGGTATTCAGCTTTTTAAACAGAATCCTATATTCGGAAGGGGTTATGGCATGTTTATGGAGCAATTGCCGCAAGTTGCACATAATTCTTTTGTGCAGGCAGCAGCAGAACTAGGCATTGTAGGGTTGTTTTTATGGATTGCCATACTTTATAGTGCTATTAAAGGATGTTGGATCGTGCAAGATAAATGTAAAGCAATGGAATCTTATGCGATTGCATTACAATCAAGTATTGTCGGGTTTTCAGCAGCAGCATTCTTTCTTACTCGAACATATAACATATTGCTCTTTATTTTAATTGCACTTTCGGGTTCATTGATGCATGTTTATTGGGAAAAAGATAGTACTGTTAAATATGATCTAACTAAAAAAGATCTTAGAAATATTTTGATAATCAGTATTTTTTCACTTTTTGCAGTTTATTGTTTTATCAGGGCCAGATAGTAAAAATTTACTTATGTTTCCAAAACAGTTAGGGATATACAAAATTGAGTTATAAACCAGAAAATTTATCTAAAAGGGCAGCAAAAGGTGCTGCGTGGGGACTGATCAGTAATGTAACTGTCAGTGCGATCAGTTTTTTAAGTACGGCAATTTTGGCTCGTTTGTTAGAACCAAAAGATTTTGGTTTGTTTGGTATGGCAATGATTGTAACAGGTGTTGTTCGCCTTTTTGGTGATTTTGGACTTAGTGCAGCCCTTGTTCATAAAAAAGAGATCGATAATGAATATTTGTCTACAGCATTTTGGATAAATGTAGCAGCTGGATTAGCGCTTGCAGTTGTTTCTATTATTGTTGCACCATTTGCAAGTATGTTTTTTAAGCAGCCTGAAGTTAAATGGATTCTTATATGGTTTTCAGGAACTTTTATTCTTGCAGGTCTTTCTAGTGTTCATAAAACGCTTCTCTATAGAGAAATTAGAATGAAGCATATTGCGATAATTGAAATAGGTTGTCGAATCGCAAGAGTAATAGTAATTTTAATTACTGCTTTTTTAGGATTTAGATTCTGGAGTATTCTTATTGGTGTGATAGTGGAGGGTGTTTTAAAAACCATAGCTGTTATTGTCAGTGTAAATTGGCGCCCTAATTTTATTTTTTGCAAGAAAAAATTTCACGAACTATTTCATTTTGGAAGGAATTTATACTTACAGTCCTTTTTAAGTTATTTTACCCAAAATATGGATTTTATTATAACGGGAAAGTTATTAGGTGCTCAAATGTTGGGTTTTTATCAATTTTCATATAATTTACCTCATCTTGTAAAATCATATATGCAAGACAGTGTGGGGCCTGTTGCCTTTCCTGTATTTTGCAAGGTTCAGGATGATAACGAAAGATTAATGAGGGGATTTTTAAAGGCAGTAAAATGTATTTCTATTATAACTTTTCCCTTGATGGCAGGTCTTTTTGTTTGTGCTGATGATTTTATTGTGGTTGTTTACAGCTCGAAGTGGCTTCTATCAGTAGAACCTCTAAAAATACTTTGCCTTTCGGCAGCTTTGGCATCTGTTCATACAATAATGCCATCGATATTTAATTCACAAGGTCGTCCTGATATTGGTCTTAAATGGAATTTAGTTAAATTACCTTTAACAGTAGTTGCAATTGTTATTGGTGGACATATAAACGGAATATTAGGTATAGCATATGCAATGTTTACAATAGAAGTCTTATCAGTCGCAATGCCTTTTATTGCAGTACGCTTAATAAAACAAAAATTTAGGACATATGTGTTAGCATTGTTGCCGTCAATTATTTCTTCAACAGTTATGGTCTTTCTTATATTGTTGTTTAGAGCTTTTATAGCATTACCACCAGGCATGAATATATTAAGATTGGCTCTAGAGTTTCTCGTAGGTGTGAGTACATACAGTCTAATAATAATTATTGTTTTTAAAAAAGATTTTGAAGAATTGATGAATTTTGGAGCGCATATAATAAAAAGATAGGATTATCAAATTTTGAAACACACGATTTATTAAACATGATGTGTATCATTAAATAAATAAAGGAGATTCAAATGAACATTTCAAATAGCAAATATTATACACAAGGATTTTATAAAAATAAAAGAGACGCAACATATAAAGCTGTTCTTGCAATAGTGCAATATATTATTGAATTAACTCATCCAAGATCTGTAGTTGATGGTGTGTTTTTATCAATATTTCATGATTAAGGGGTTGCGACATATTTGGGCATCGTGTTCACCCTGAGAATAAGGTTGTTAAAGAAGTATAGTAAAAATTTATCGATGTATGACCTGCAAATCATTGATGCTGCCATGTATTTGGGGGCTATTTGACACATAAAAGATAAGGAATTAACTTATGAAAAAAACAAAAGGAATAATATTAGCAGGTGGAAGGGCAACACGCTTATATCCTATTACTAAGGGTGTGAGTAAGCAGCTTTTGCCTGTTTATGACAAACCAATGATCTATTACCCTTTATCTATCTTGATGCTTGCAGGCATCAAAGATATCTTAATTATTTCAACAACGGATGCATTGCCCGCATTTAAAGCATTATTTAGTAATGGTAGCCAGCTTGGGATAAACATTGAATATGCAAAACAGGATGAACCAAAAGGATTGGCAGATGCTTTTATTGTTGGCGAGCAGTTTATAGGTTCTGACAGTGTGTGTTTGATTTTAGGAGATAATATATTTTATGGTTATGGCATACAGAACATGCTTGATAAGGCTGTAAAAAATAATCATGCTACTGTTTTTGCATACTATGTTAAAGATCCTAATAGATACGGGATTGTTGATTTTGATGAAAACTATAAAGCACTTTCTATTGAAGAAAAACCTGAGAATCCCAGATCAAACTGGGCAGTAACAGGCTTATATTTTTACAATAATGATGTTATTAACATAGCTAAAAATATAAAGCCATCAAAAAGAGGCGAATTAGAAATTACAGATATTAATAAGGTGTATCTTAAAAATGGAGAATTAAGTGTTGTGCCTTTGGGAAGAGGTTATGCGTGGTTGGATACAGGAACTTATAATTCTTTAATTGATGCTTCAACATTTATAAAAACTATAGAAGAAAGACAGGGGTTAAAAATTGGATGCATTGAGGAAATAGCATATAGGAAGGGTTATATTTCTAAGGATAACTTAATGAGTATGGCCTTAGATATTAATACTGAATATGGAGAGTATTTAAAACATTTGGGGAGCGAATAATATGAAATCACTTTTAGTAACCGGTGGTGCAGGATTTATCGGCTCAAATTTTGTGATCTATATGTTAAATAAATATCCTGATTATAAAATAATCAACTTCGATGCACTAACTTATGCTGGTAAT
>JAHJCZ010000177.1 GCA_018812705.1 Candidatus Omnitrophota bacterium | reverse complement strand
CTTGATTGTACGAGCAAAACGCATGTTTTATACGCCTTAAGAAGCCTGAACGCAGCGCCTTTAAAAACCAACAAATACGGCAAGATACTTGCGGTAAAACGATAGCTATGATAATAATCTTTTATTTTATTGCTTTTTTATTAGGATACTTAACGATAAGCCTGCTGGTCTCGGACAAGATCAAGCTTCAAACTACATTGAGAGCATGTTTATCCCTTGGCCTTGGTCTAGGCTTATGCGCACTTCTGACGTTTCTGTCTTTCCTTATTTTCAACAAATATTCCCCTGTGATCATTATTCTCCTTTATCTTGCAGCTATTGCGTTTTTGTTATTCATAAATATAAACAAACTCAAAAAAAACATTAAAGATATTTTTCCCGGACATTCAGCATTAAAAAATATTAGATCTAAAGACATTCTTGCCTTCACTCTTTGGGGCACACTGATTGTCTGCATTTTTCTTGTAGCAAAAAGACTTCCCTTCGGAAGATGGGATGCATGGGCTCTCTATAATATGAAGACTAAATTTCTATTGTTTTCAGGATCATGGAAAGATATTTTTCGGCTACACTGGCACACACAGCCTGGTTACCCGCTTCTTCTTCCTTTTATTAACGCTAGCGCTTATTCATTTGCGCAGAAAACCATTAATTCTGTTTGTTTTTCAACGGCGATCCTTTTATCATTCTCTTGCGGACTTTTATTATTCGGAAGCTTAAAACAATTCACTCGATCAAGTATCGCTTTTATCGGATCGACCTTGCTATTAACTAATCCGGTATATCTTTCTCTCTCAACTGCTCAATACGCTGACATTCTCCTGGCTTTTTATCTTTTAGCCAGTATTACAACGATCATCATTACATTGCAGACTAAAGATAAGGGCTTTGCCGTCTTAAGCGGCCTCTTCTTAGGCCTTATGACATTCACTAAGAACGAGGGCATTGTTTTTTGCTTAATTCTATTCGGGCTTACTTGCCTGAATATCATTATATTTAACAAAGATGCATTCAGGTCAAGATTCAAGATACCGGCCTATTTACTGATAGGCCTCGCGGCAACAGCGATCTTCACAATAGTGTTCAAATTATTTTTAGCCCCGCCGAACCCTGACATTTTTCCTGCAAACGTATCAAACGCAAGCATGGAGTTCCTTAACTTCAAAGGGTTAATGATAGTAGTTAATTTCACGCTGAAAGAGATCGTGTATAAAGGCTGGTGCTTTATTTGGCCTCTAATGATAATAATGTTCGCAGGCAATCCGATGAAATTCTTTAGAAAAGAGTCTTCATTGATCTCAGTATTTTTCATTTGTTATCTATTAATTTTACTTTTTATATATCTTACAACAATAAATTTTGACCTGACATGGCGGCTCACAAGCACTCTTCAGAGAATACTATTCTATTTGTTGCCGTCAGCTTTGTTTCTTGGTTTTTTTGCACATTGGAGAAGGAATGACACCGAGCAAGAATAACACATTAAAAATAAAAAGCATTTTTCAAAATTTCTTTAAACCGCTACCATTAGCATTCATATTTTCTTTTTTCTTATGGTGCTTTTGTTTCAAGACCTTCTTATTTAACAGGTCCCATCTTGCCTTTGATGCGCCTCCCTCATATGACCATATTAAATTTTTTATAGACAACTTTATGCGAGGAGTGATCCCTCTGTGGGATTATAATGAAGCATACGGCGCGCCCAACAGCTTCTTTTTGAGAAGAATGGGAGAATTCAATCCATTTTACTTGCTTATTGTTATATATCGGACAACAGGGCTTTCTCACACACATTCCTATCTCTTATTTTTAGCATCTTATTTTTTCGTAGGGATGCTAGGCTTTTATTGCCTGGCAACTAAATTGTTTAATGACAAGATCATTGCCTTCATTCATACCTCTTGCTAATGTTCGCATCTTTAGGCACCAGGCTTTTTGATTCTCACATAATGTTTACAGCCATTCCCATTATCTGGTTCTTCTATTTCTTAACAACATTTTCTAAAGAACATAGAAGAAGCTCTTTATTAGGAATGACCTTCTGCTTAATGATAATACTTACTACTTATATACCTTTCTATTTCGTCCTGATCTTTCTTTCTTTTATAACTACCTTCGTGTTCATATATTTCAAAGTACTTAAAAGAATTTTCATTAGCTATTTTACTTTCTTTAATAAGAACAAAATATTCTCGCTTCTGTGCACTTTTGCACTTTTGATATCCTTATATCCAGGATATTCATTTTATAAGGAAGGTAAGTCCGGTAGTTTTGTTATGCCTGTTAGGCATTCTTCTGCTGAATCCTCTAATCAGATCAGCGTTGATATTAAAAGCACATCTGAACGGAGCATCACTAGGGAACTTTACGTAACTTTCCTTTTTAAAGACCTAAAAAAGATCAAATTCAAAGTTGTCTATTTCCCGATATTTGCTTATATAATTTTGTTTATCTGCTTCTTTAGAAAAACAAGCAAGCTATCCTTCTTTTTGTTTTTATGGGGCTCTTTGATTTTCATTCTGTCGTCAACCAGTTTGCCGATACATCCTTTTTTCTACAAATACATTTTTTTCTTTAAATATTTCAGGAATTTTCATTTCTTTTTATGGCTCGCCTTATTGCCGATCTTCACATTGTTTATTGCAGAACAGCTTAGCACGATCATAAATTCTAAGAACGATATCAATGACCAACCTAAATTTTTCTATTTGTACATCATTATTGTTCATATCTCTTTTTTTGTTTATTTAATTTTCTCAAAGAACACCCTTGCCTCTTCATATATCGCTGTATTGCTCAGCTTCTTATTTTTTTCACATTATTTTGCTAGATTCACTATTCTGCCTCTCTCGATCATGTCAAAAAAATACTCTCTATTATTCCTTGTCCTGGCAATTATTACGATACAGCCGCTTGAGGTTTTTAAATATCTATGCATGAACGAAACAAGACCTCCCCGCAAATATGTTTATGACAGCCTTCCATTGCCAAGTTTAGATAATTCTTTTACTAAAGGCCTCTCTCGCCTTTCTCCTTTAGACCAAAACACACTCTTAGCTAAAAGCTCGTCAAATGCCCAAAATATGTATTATGGAACAGCCTCGTACTCACATTTTATAAAATCGTTTTCAATCAATTTATTTTCTCGATATTCACATTACCAATTCTACCTTTATGATCAAATATTAAAAATAAGTGATGCAAAGATCAATAACGCTGAAATAGCCAATTCATTAAATAGCGATAGAAATCTAGCCTTTGTGTCTGACAATGCATCGGGATTCGAACCCGAGGTACCATCAATTAATTTCAAGAACAAGGCAGAGCCTGTAACAAGGAATTCTGAGCAATTTCGAATAATAAACTTTGATGCAAATTCAGTAAAAATAGAAACAGATCTTAAAAAAAGAAATTTTCTGGTCTTTACCGACCCTTTTCAAGAAAAATGGGAGGCTTTTATTAACGACAATCCTGCAAAATTATACAGAACCAATATTGCCTTCAAGGGCTTGTGGATACCTGAAGGAAAGAATACTGTTTTTCTTAGATACAGCAGCTTGCAAGATTATGCGATGAAGTATTTTCTGTTCTTTATTTTTTATTTTTGTTTTGGATATTTAATTTTTCTTTTATTGAACGAAAAACCAAAAGATGGCCAGCATGAACTTTTCTGATAAAATAAAATTCGCATTATTCATAAATGTATTGAAACGAAATTATATTCTCTACCTAGCTCTGTTCCTGTTCATCTTCATTTTTATAGATAACAAAACAGAATTCAATAATGCCAAGCTCGACACATTGAACAGATCAATGCTTTATGGAAATAACCATCTGATAAAAGATATTAGCAGACTCACTAACGAAGATAAGGTCCAATTTCAAAGGTCCCTGGATTACTATGAAAGAATAATCGAGTTCATGCCGAATAAACCGGAAGCCTATGGAATGGCGGGATTCTGCTCATACATATTAGGCAACAAGGAAAAGGCTATCGGTTATTACAAGCGCGCAATTGAACTGAATCCCAACTTTTTCTATTTTTATCATAATTTAGGAATAATATATTTTAATGAGGGGTCCTATGAGAAAGCCGTTTGGGCTCTGAATAAAGCAATTCAGACAAATCCGCCGTTGAGCCTTCAATTCATCCTTTATTCTCCAAGAATTTATATGCCAATAATTAATCTGTATAAAAATGATATGAACCCCGCTTTTCAACTAAAGGCTGCATATCAGGAAAATTATCAATTACTTGGGTCATCATATTTGAAATTAAAAAAATATCCAGATGTCATCCAAATTGCTTCAAGTGCTCTTAAAGCAGGCCCTAATTCAACAAGTTTTTATAATTATTTATTAGGAGTTGCCGCTTACGAATTAAAAGAATACGATAAAGCCTTGGTCTTTCTTAAGAATTCAATCGAGGAAAATCCAGAAAATGCAGATGCATATTATTACCTTGGATCAATACTGCATCAAAAAGGGAACACAGAGCAGGGAAATCTTCTGATCAAAAAATCAGATTTTATAAAAAACACTGACGGATATTCTGCCTCAAAAGAAAACAACTTCTATTTGAAACACTACTAAGTTACGAATTTTTACCACCTTAAACAAGAATGACCAATAAAAAAGGGCAGCACAATAAATGTGCCGCCCTTTGATAATGTTTCAAAAATACCTGCCTTTAAGGTCTCTCTATTTTGAGGACCTTGTATTTCAAAACTCCAGCCGGTACATGGATCTCCGCTTCTTCATCAACCGCTAATCCCATCAAACCTTTTCATACAGGAGAAAAAATAGACAGCTTATTCTCTTCATAAACAGCTTCCTCGGGAGAAACCAGCATATACTTCATCTCTTGTTTTTTCTCTAAGTCCTTAACTGTAACAATAGCCCCAATATAGACTTTATCAAAAGGGATATCCTCATCTTCAATGATCCTTACCCTGGCAAGTTTCCCTTCCATATCAGAGATCCTTGCAGCATTATGAGCCTGAGCATCCTTAGCGGCATCATACTCTGCGTTCTCGGATATATCGCCCTGTAATCTTGCCTCTTCAATAGCCCTTGAGATCTTTACTCTGTCAACTTTAAGAGCCTCAAATTCACTATATAATCTTTGATATCCAGCCCTTGTCAAATAGACTTCACCAGACATAACTTACTCCTTAAAAAAATAAAAATTAAAACTCCCCAAAAGCACCTTTGACGCTGTACTTTATTTTACATTCCTTCTACAGCCTTGGTCATTAAAGGAACAACTTCTAGCGCTTCTTCTTTTGTCATTCTTCCAAGTTTAGCAAATCTCCACTCATCGTTCTGATTTCTATTCTCGCGAGAAAGCTGCAATTTGCTTTGTCCTCCATTATAAGAAAAAACACCTACAGTGATCCTGGTGTCCTCAAATTCTTTTGATTCCTTGAATGATGAAACATCTAATGATTGATCGTACGGCATGTTTGTCTCCTTCCATAAACTTAAAGATTTATATTATTCCATCTTAAAAATACTTGCTTACATTCCCGGCAAATTAGGCATAACTGCCTTCATTTTGGTAGCTGCTAGATTCTGTGATTTCTTAATTGCGGCATTAACGCTTCTAAGAAGGTCATTTTCGAATCTCTTCCTGTTTCCTGCGTTCAAAAGGCCTTCATCAATTTCAATAGACTTAAAATCCTGCGCGCCAGTTATTGTCATTTTGATACCGTTTACTTCATTCACTTCAATACTTGAAGAATCCAACTCTCTCTTTATCTGATCAGCCTTTTTCTTCATTTCCATTAACTGTTTTACTTGATCAAACATTAACTCCTCCATAATATTAATAATAATATTCTTTTATGGCTGCACGTTGCGTTAAAACTGTTTAAGATTCTATACTTTGTAGTTTATATTTGCAAGCGATTATTTTGCTTAAAACAAATTTTTAAATTCTTATCGCAGGCTTCTTCCAATATCGACAAGAGTTGCAACAAGAAAAGCCTTTAAAAAGATTATTGCCACAAAAGCAATGATAGGTGAGATATCAATGCCCATCGGCGGCAAATACCTTCTTATTGGCTCTAATATTGGCTCTGTAGTTCTATACAAGAACTGCACAATAGGATTATAAGGATCAGGATTGACCCAGCTTATTAGTGCCCGAATAAGTATAAGCCAATAGGCCATACTCAAGATAATGTTTACAATCGCAGCTAATGCATTGAATAAATTGCCCAAAACGAACATTTTTGATCCTCTCTTTATAACAATAATTTTTTAAAAAACCTTGAACAACGTCCCCTCTATTGTTTGCTGCTCAATTCTATCTATCAATCTTTTTGCCTTCTTTGCGATCTCATCAAGGTCATCCATAATAAAATTTATTCCTTCTGAGGTCACAAGAAGGGCTTTTGAAGATTCAGCCATGACCCTTGAAAGCTCCACCATATCTATCTCGCTTAACTCGCGGGATGTCTTGGTAAATGACTCCGCCGCATTTGAGAACACCACTGCAAGGTCCTGAACATCGAACGGGTCCTCTCCAATAATTGGTTTGCTTAGGTCAACAGTCCCTGGCCCCTCAAGAACATAGATCTCAACCAGCTTTTCTCCAAGGATCCCTTCTGTTTTGATCGAAAAGCTTATGTTCTTATCGAACTGCTTTTTGTATCTGCTGTAAATGTTCAAAACAACTGCCACCCGCCTATTCATCACATCTCTATCTAAAAAGTCGATACTAGACACGTTGCCGATATTAACACCTGACAATCTTACGGGAGAGCCTTCCATCAAGCCTCCTACATTCTTGAACAATACCTGTAGCTGAAACTTCTTCTGGGCAAATCCTTTATTGCTTCCGATCGTAAATATAACCACGAATAACAAAGCAATTCCCATCAAGAAGAACACGCCAGCAAAGAATTTTTTTGAAAGATCTTTTTTCTCAAAAGTTATCATAGTATAAACTCCCTTACAAATTTATCTTCAGAAGATTCGAGGTCTGATGGTGTCCCGACTGCAATAATTGTTCCCTTATGTATCAATGCAACTCTATCTGCGATACGAAATGCGTTCTTAATATCATGTGATGTAACTACAGTAGAGCATCCCATTCGCTTTGAAACATTCTTGATCAGATCAGAAATATCCCGGCTTCTTATTGGGTCTAATCCTGAAGTGGGCTCATCACAGAACAAGATCTTAGAGTCCAAAATAATCGCCCGTGCTAAAGCAACCCTTTTTTTCATGCCGCCACTTAATTCTGAAGGAAATTTTCTTTCGATACCTTCAAGATCCATCTCCTTCAACACTGCCTGCACTTTATCTAATATCTCTTTTTGTTTTAAATCAGTATGTTCTTTTAGAGGAAAGGCAACATTCTCAAAAACATTCATAAAATCATACAGAGCGCCTTCTTGGAATAAATAGCCGATCCCTTTTCTTATCTTTAATAACATTCTTTCTGATAACTTTGTAATATCCTGAGAATCAATAAAAATACTTCCCTCATCAGGCATCAACAAACCCATCATATTCTTCAAAAGAACGCTTTTCCCCGTACCGCTTTCGCCCAGGATCACTAATATTTCGTTTTCCTTGACTTCCAGATTGATGTCAGCGAGAACCACCTGCCCGTTAAAGGATTTTGACACTCCAGATATTTTTATCATATCCTATCTCGTTTTAGTGAAATATCTGAATTTATTCTTAGCAAATTTCGTGTACAATCTATCGTAAGGGCGAACGTCTATCTTATCAACAAAAAACTGAACACCTCTATATTCGCCCGTTAAATAGACCTCTGAATCCAGCAAGCTTTCTGTCCCGTCAACAGGGTACCATTTCGCTCCCTCAAACTCTATGGGCTCGCCATTTCTTATCCAGTCAGCCTCAGATGCAGCCAGGCGATATGTATGCAATTGTCCCACATTGCGCTTTGTTGTCTGACAACCCGTAAGAAAAACAACTGATATCAAAAGAAACATTGAAATGTATTTCATAAAGCCTCTCCCCTTAAAATAGAAAAATAGACTAACCCAACTCTTATCCCCAAAAAGTCAAAATAACTTTTGTTAAAATGGCATTTGATAGAATTATCGCGATATATGAATATGCAACAGCTCTTGTCGTGAACTTGCCAACTCCTAACGAGCCACCTTTTGTATTATACCCTTGATAACAGCAGATCCAGCCGATTATGATGCCAAAAAATATAACTTTTATAAATCCGCTAAAGAAATCAACATAGGTAACTGCTTTTATAGTTTGATTAATATAAAAAGTGCCTTCAACATGTGCCTCGAAAACACCAACAAAATAACCTCCAGCTATACCAACAACTTCTGCCATAACAGCTAAAAGAGGGACCACAATAAAACATGCGAGCATTCTAGGCACTATTAAAAATTCTATAGGATCGATCCCAAGCGTTCTTGTCGCAAGCATCTGATTGTTGACATTCATTGATCCCAATTCTGCCGCAATGCGCGCGCCCGCTTTTCCTGAAAATATCAATGCAGTAAAAACAGGCCCCAATTCTCTTACCAGGGACAAAGCAACTAAATGGGCAACATATTCTTTTGCGCCAAATCGGGACATCGCGACATAACCCTGCAAAGCAAGAACAGCCCCGGAAGCCAGTGAGGTTAAAGCAATGATCACAATAGAATTGATGCCCTGCTCATAAACCTGTTTTAACACTTCGCCGCCACGTATCTTGCCGCGAAAGATATTGCCCGCGACTTCACAAAAGAAACAGATCGCTGAACCAATATCAGCAATCAGACCAATAATGTAATTAATTATCTTGTTCATGCGTGTATTTTTTTAAGACTTCAACCAGATCTTTTTCATTTCTTCATTGATCTTTGCTTCAACAACCTTAGAGATGATTTTAGCTGGTGAAGAGCTTCCCTTTACTTTATGCTCTTGGGATTTTCTTGAACTACTGCCTGCCAATTTCCCCAATGACAAAAACTTTTTTACGCTTATCGACTTCGAGCCGGATGCGCCCACGGCATACTTGATCTCTCTATCGTCAGTCACAACAATGATCTGTTTCTTGTTGGCAGAATCTTCTACCCTTTGCTTTATCCAGTCATCTGCTGAAGATTCGCCTGAGAACAGAACGCTCAGGTTGGAGTTGGAGGTTCGAATCCCCCCGGGCAAACCAGGCCCGCCATCAAAGATGATAGTTACCTTATTTTGCGAACTGCCGTGCGGACGCTTTGTTTCAATGAAAGTTACCAATTGCCTGCGCTGCACGTCGATGTCGCTATTGAGGTCCACCGGCATCTGATGCACAATATTGTACCCGTCCAGAATGTAATGTAATGACATACACCGCTCCGCCTATTAGGCCTACTACCACCATGAACAGAAAGCTTATTAAAGACATGCTGACTGAAACGCCTGACTCAACCCCGACTTTTGCAAAAAGAAATGCCGTTCCCGCCTCTCTTACGCCCAAGCCACCTATCGAAGGCACAGAAGAAGCAACACATATCAAAGGGATAAAGATCAAGAAATAAATAATGCTAATATCCTGATGAAGCGCCTTAGCCGTGAAATAAAATGTAAATGCGAAAGTTACCTGGCTTAGACATGATAACCCTACCGCTTTTACCCCTTCTATGCGCTTGTCATTAAGAAGCATAATATCATAATGCAGCTTCATGAGATTATTCTTGATCTTTGGAAAACCGTTAAACACTTTGCATCCAAATGAATATATTTTTTCGTTGAACAAAACAGCTGCTATCCCAAAAGAACAGAGAGCCATGATCGCTATCGGAACAAGCAGAAAGGCGTTTTGTATATATTTATATCCTACAACAAAAGAAGTGACCGCCACTATAACAATCGAGGCAAACCCGCTCAACCTATCCAGCAATACTGAAGCGACCACTCGAGCCTTTTGATTGCTTCCCTTACATAATCCATATATTTTGATCAGGTCTCCACCGATTGCGCTGGGCAAAAACAAGTTACCGAACAAACCGACTAAATAATATCTCGTTATGTCCTTATTTGAAGCATCTATATCCAGAGCTTTAATATAGATCCTCCATCGTACTAGAATGATAATATTGATAACTATAAAGGTTAGAAAGGCATAGAATATGTAAATTAACTCTGCGGATAGCAAGACCCCTTTTGTTTTCTCAATATCTATTTTTGAAAAAATGTAATATAAAAGGGCTCCGCTCAATCCAACCCGCACAAAAAAATTAAAAACATCCTTAATCTTATCTTTCAAAGCAAGCAACCCCTTTTTTTAATGTTCACCTTTGAATTACTATTTCAGCCCGGTAAGAGCTCCTAACCAATGGCCCACTCATAACATGCTTAAATCCAATGACACGTGACAGATCTTCATATTCTTTAAATTCAATTGGATCAACAAACCTCTCAACTTTAAAATGCCGATTGTCCTTTGATGGCGCAAGATACTGTCCTATCGTAAGAATATCACAGCGCGCATCTTTTAGATCGTTCATCAAAACGATGATGTCATCCTTTGATTCTCCCAATCCTACCATAAATCCCGACTTAGTTAAAATTGAATCATCAATAACTTTAATATTTTTTAAAACAGCCAGTGATCTTTCATAATCTGCTTGCGGCCTCACCTTATCAAAAAGCCTTCTAACCGTTTCAATATTATGCCCGACAACAAATGGTTTTGAATGAACTACCGTTTCAATACTGCTGATATTGTTTTCAAGATCAGGTATCAAAACTTCTACTTTGACCTCCGGCATCGACTTTCTGATCTCGCCGATCGTCCTTGCAAAGTGTCCAGCGCCCCCATCCTCAAGGTCATCCCTTGTAACAGAAGTAATAACGACATACTTCAAGTTAAGCGCTTTAACAGCTTTAGCGACCTCTGCCGGCTCCTGCTCATTTATCCGCCGAGGCTCGCCACTTTCTACGGCACAAAATCCACAACGCCTGGTGCAAACATCGCCCAATATCATAAAAGTCGCAGTTCCTTCTTTGAAACACTCACCCATATTAGGACAATGCGCCTCTTCACAAACTGTGTGAAGGTCGGAATCCCTCATCAGGTCTTTCATATTTTTAATTGTTTCTTTATTAGGGATTTTCTGCCTAAACCATTGAGGGAGTTTTTTCAGGCTTGGAACAGCTTGTTCTTCTTTAGGCTCTATTTGTGTCATTATATTCAACCGGAAAGTTACTTTATCAAAGTGGGCTATCTTTTGCTTTTTTCTTGTGAGGCTCTTTGTTTTCCTCTAAGTCCTTATAATCAATTATCAACTTTCCATCCAAGTGATCGATCTCATGGAGCAAAACCCTCGCCATTAGATCATCAAAATCCTTCTCGATAACCACATTTTCTTCATCAGTATATTTCAGCTTGATCTTTTGAGGACGTTTAATGATTATTGTGGTCTCAGGCACGCTCAAGCATCCCTCTTCCAGAATACATGAACCTTCTGCTTTAACAACGGACGGGTTTATAACCGCAAGGGGGCCATCTCCTATATCAGCTACCAGTATTCTTTTGTTAATACCTACTTGGGGCGCTGCGAGGCCAATACCATCCTGGTCATACATCGTAGCTATCATTGACTTGATAAGAATTCTCTCTCCAGGGCCAACGCTATCTACAGCGCTGGATTGATTTCTCAAACACGGATCGCCGCCCAACCTAACTTTTAATTTTGTTATCATTGTCTAGATGTATAATCTTTGGTTTAAAACTTTCAGCCTTTTCCTTTTCGATCAAGGCATAGCTCAATATCATGACGCGGTCTCCAACAAGTCCCTGCCTTGCAGCAGGTCCGTTTAAACAGATCTTGCCTGAACCCGCTTCACCTTTTATCACATAAGTCGTGAATCTATTCCCGTTATTTATGTTCAACACTTCTACTTTTTCATTTTCCAATATATCAACAGCTTCCGCTAGATCTTTATCAACGGTAATGCTTCCTTCGTATAAAAGCTCCGCCTCTGTTACAGTCGCGTGCCCTATCTTGGATTTCATCATTTCAATTTGCATTTTATAGCTCCAGATTAAATAATTGACTCGATCTTCTCAACCAATTGTTCTTTGCTCATAACGCCGACTACCTGTTCAACAACCTTTCCCTGTTTAAAAAACAACAAAGTAGGAATAGACATAACACTATAATTACCCGCTAAGTCCTGAGCCTCATCCACGTTGACCTTACCTACCTTAAGCCTTCCTTCAAAATCTGATGCGATCTCATCAATGATAGGCCCGATCATTTTACAAGGGCCACACCATTCTGCCCAAAAATCAACAAGAACAGGAATATCTGACTTCAAAACCTCTGCTTCAAAATCTTTTGAACCTAAATGTAAAACTGTCATATACAGCCTCCTATATATTAATAGTAATATTTTTAATAATTTGATTGAGGGTATTATATATATTGAGTGCTTTGATATCAAGATGTATTTTTTAAGCAAAATACAAAAGGGGACAGGTTCTAGAACCTGTCCCCTTAATATTTTTTTCATTTACTACCTTACCCTGAATTCATTATACTGCAAATTCCTTCATCCAAAACTTTCTCGATGTTACAGCAGTGAACCCATCAAGCGTACTATCTGCGCTTGCATATTCATCATAAGTATCTTCCTCGGCAAAACCCAACATCAAAGGAAGATTTAGTATTGGTGTAATATTTATAATAACAGGCATAAAACCTCGTATATTCATGTTTTCAAAATCCTGAACATCAATAGACAATGGCACACCCTTGCCGTCTCTCTTTATCTGAAGATCAAGCAAAGCAGGATTAAGGTCGATACCACCAACAGGCCCATCTTCCTGAACCTGAGGAGATTCTATTCTCCTTGAATAATCAAACGTATCGTCAGCTCTAAGCGCAACATCTTCTGCTGCTTGTTCTTCTAATCTACTAATTCTAGCTCTCGCCAGATTTTTTAAAACTATTGCTTCGATACTATTATTCCCAACTAAACTTTCTAGTACATTTTCAACTTGGCTTATTGTATTAGAGTTAACTATATCATTACTTAGACTGCTTAAACTATTGGAGGAAAGACCCGCTGAACCTATTGGCCTATTAGCAATCTCATCTTTTTTCCTTGAACCTATCTGACTTAAAATAGTTACGTGCACATCTCCAAACACATCTCTGTACTTACTTAAAACGGAATCAACTTCCTGAGCAGTCTTTGCTGTGTTAAGCCTCTGATTATCTATAATAAATTCCTTCTCTCCAAGCATCGATGAATCAGTCGAGGCATAAGAAGTTATCTTCTTGTTCGAATCAATAATCACAACAACATTTGACAGATCTAAAACTTCAGTTTCTGCTACGCCAAGCTCAGCTTTATACTCATTTAGGTCAATAATATCATCAGTTTCATTGATTATCCTAACTTTTCCTCTTAATTTTGCGTCAGCAAAATGAACTTTTCCCTGCACTTTCAAACTCTCGAGACCATCCATTGAAATATGCTTGCCCCACGCGTCAATAACATTTTCAACGTCTTTGTAATAGCTGTCTAATTCAAATCCTGGCAACCTATCTCGTCCTGCTATCCCTTCAAGCCTGCCAGTATTAACGTTAACTTTAAATAGGTCGCTTAATGCATATACCCCATGATCATAAGCAAATTTCTCAGGAGTGAAAACATCCGTTCCAACTTCAGGTGCAAAATTTACAACATAAACCAATTTTGGTTGACCATACTCATCAATAAATCCATGCTTTGTCATTAGTTCCCTAACACCTGCATCTCTTGTAGTCGTAACATATTTGTTTAAATTCAACAATGCCGCTCCCTTAGCCCCTTCAAGTTGAAACACTTCTTGAATCTCGCCCTCTATTGATTTTGTTTTTGGATTAGATATAAGAGTTGGCGTAATTGCGGCAAAAAACTTTTCTTCCCCAATAAGTTCTTTTAATTCCTTAAGAAAAGGATGTAGGACAGTATCATTCTCTAAAGACATATTAGTATTAAATTGCTGTTTGCCTTGTGATTCTCCTTCAAGCCCAACTCGTGCGAACTTGTCGAGTTGACCAGTTCTTTCAGCCTGAGCCATTTCATAAAGCGTTGTAGACGTTTCTCCATCTCTAACTCGTTCTTCGCCAAAAAAACCACCTTTTGCATCAAGTGCAACCCTAGTAGTAGATACCATAACTATTGGTATTCGATTACCTACCATCCATTTTACAATGTTGGTGGTCGGAAAATTATTTACACCATCTCCATTGACAATAGTTGTAATAACATTTTCGCCTTCAGTAGGTTCATTATTTGCGATCCTATCTAAAACAAGAGTCCCCAAGAAACCATGTCCTCCAGGAGCAGTTGCATCTTTATGATCAATAATGTCATCAGATGTTACCAAAATATTTGGTAAAGAACCCTGAACTATCATTTCGGGCGACATCTCAATACCATCTGTTTGCTCGATCACCTCAGCATAAGTCCTCTTATCATCTTCAGGCAGACGATCATCAATACGATCAATTACATATTTTGTGTTTTTATAAAAAGCTTCAACAGGACCTTTACTCTCATCATTGACTAGTTCTTGAATTATAATACGATCAAAAACTCTATCTTTAGCTAACTGAATATACTGTTGTGTTTTTAGTTCGGCGACATTCACAGTTACCGTCTTTTGTGTTGGATTCCCATCTACATCCACGCCTTCAGCAACAACATCTTCGAAATATGAATCAGAGGATTTATCTGCTATTTCAGTCCTTCCGGTAAGGCGTTTAAGAGTTCTCTCTCTTTTAAATGAAGATCCCAACCCGCCTTTCATTTGTATAACCTTAAGCGTTATCGGCTGGGTAATCTCTGTTGACTCAACATAATCATCAATCTCGCGACTATCACGAAAACCATTCTCCCTCACCTCTTCTTCAGATAATTCAGATTCTGGAGTAAGAGTTTCCCCAATTCTTAATTCCTCGCGGCCTTCTAAATATTTTGCAAACAATGCTTTTAAATAAGCTATATCAACTGCCGGCAGCCTTCCGTTGAAAGGCTCTGTTTTTTGAATAACTATACGGCTTAACATTGAAGTGTCTTTATTTTCCGCTCTTGCAACTTTTGCATCTCTAACTTCACTTGCTATTTCATTAGCACTAGCAGATTCTGGGCCTAGTTCCGCCAAGTTTACACGTTCACTAACAAATCTAGTAGCTTCACTGTTAGGCTTTAATCCCTCTTGTACTTTTTGACTCTGAGCCCTTGTTAAATCCATTGGAGCTCCCTTGATCAAATTTTCTCTAACTTGTGCTTGCGAAACGGGCTGTGTTCCTCCAGAAAAATATTTTCTTGGTATTATCTGCTGTGTTGCAGGATCATATTCTTCCCTTATATAATTGTAAACACCTTCTTTAAACGATTCGACATATTGGTCATATATCTTTTGTTTTTGATTGACATCTTCAATATCAACACCTTTAACTTTATTTTGATTAAAATAAACCTGCCCTAGCAAACTTTCTTTTAAGTTCATTTTATACCATGTCGCAAGGATCATCGAATTATAGATCTGACGGAGATTTGCAAAAGTTTCTCCTGAATTTACTTCATATTCGATCTCAGGTATCAATATCTCTTTGACTATTGCTGAAGTTACTCCACTTGCTATCTTTGTGTCACCCTTGATCAAATCTTTCATTCCAAATTTTTCACCATCAATATTTTCATTCAGAGCAATATAATCTTCTTCAAGCATAACTTTTAAATGACTTTGAACAACAAAAGCACTTCCTTCATTTTCATAAACAGTCGCATTTTCAGGAACGATCCAGATCTTATTAAAAGTATTCATTGGAATATCTCTCGTCCCAAATTGCGCTTCTGCTTTTTCATATACTCTTTCCCAGAATTCACTTCCAAGATCTTTTTCAGGGAACATAAGAGAAGCTGTTAATTGCTTCAGAAGATAATCTTGCGCAAGAAGATCTCGCCCCATTTCTGTAACACCAAAGCCTTCGGGAATAATACGATTTCCTTCATATGGCGAAAGGTTTACCCATTGATCATTATCCGGAACAGTCAAAGATGCTAGGAAATATTTTATCAGCTTCGTTGATTCATCTTCCAAGGCCTCTCCCGTAAGATTTGAGTCACCTGTATCAATAATAAAATCAAACATAAGCGGATTATCCGGATAGAGCGTTAATCCTTTGATAATTGCAGGCATATATTCCGGAGTCATTGTGATCATTGTGCCAACAGCAGGCAAGCTGAACATTTGAGGTATCATCTGCGCAGATGATGGCGGAACCACCATGCTGAACATAAAAACAAATGCAATAAATGCAGATAATATTCGGTAAGACAAACTTTTTTGATTCTTTTCAAGTGAAATTATCATTTAATTCCTTTCGGTTTTATTTGCATAAATTAGTATTAGTATAATATAAAACGAGGGAACAAAACAATCCCTCTATCCAAAAATATCATAGGATTCCTTCAACTGCTAAAAAATAATTTTCAATTTGAAGCCAAAAACACAGAAATTCTACCATTTGGCGGAATTTTATTAAGTATGCCATATATTTTGATACTTGACAAGAGCAACTGGCTATTTTCCTGCATAGTTGTTTTGATGGGATTAAACTGTTGGAATAAAACAACTTACATAATAATTAATTCGCTTATTTTGCTAAGAAATGATCTCGTAAGGCTCTTCTCTGCCTAATTTCATGGATAACATATTCACTTCTTTTTTAAGCTCAATCATTCTATTCTCACGCCCGACTGTCATATTAACAAAATTCTTTAAATCATTCAAAACCTTACTGTGTAATTCTTCCACATTTTTTCTTTTTGTAATATCACAAACAATCCCTTGTATGAATATTGGCTTTCCAGAGTCATCACAAACATTTTGAACAAATTTCTTAACCCATCGAACCTGTTTATCCTGGCATATAATACGGCACTCCTTTTCTATTGAAAAATTCGGGACTGTTCTTAGCTTCTCCATTGTTTCTGCAGAATTAATAATTCGTTCCTCAGGATGAATAATTTCTTCTAAGTTAATGCTTCCAGAAACGATATCATTATCTTTAAAACCTGTAATCTCTTCAATCTGTCCATGTACAAAAATAGGCATAAAATTTAAATCGCTTCTAAAAATTATTCCTCGGAAGCTTTCTAAACAAAAACTGCATCGTTTTTCTATATCTTTTAAATACATTTCACCTCTTTTTTTATAAAGTGCTGCGGCAATGACAACTTCTAATTCTCTTTTCTCAAAAGGTTTTATAACATATCCGAAAGGCCCTGTCTTACGAGCTCTTTCCAATCTTTCCCCATCTGAGTAAGCTGTAATGTATACAACTGTTACATCATCCTCAGAACAAATTTTATCAGCAGCCTCTATCCCATCCATTTTGCCGTCCAAAACAATATCCATAAGTATTAGATCAGGAACATTTTCTTTAACAGCCTTGATAGCATCCTCCGCAGAAGAAACCATGCCGGAAACTTCATGCCCAAAACTTAATAAAAATTGTTCTAGGCACTCTGCCATAAGCCTATCATCTTCGACAATTATAATTTTTGCTTTTTCCATATAACCCCCCAATAATGTATATCTTTAAGAAGATTAGTTTTAATTTTGTATTATTTTAATTGATATGCCTTTGAATTAGAATAGGACATAGATAACGCCAACTGACTTTTTTCTACTTTTTGAGAATTTTTAACAATTAAGAGTGTTTTTCTCTATATTCGGTAGGGGTTATATTATTCTTTCGTTTAAATATCCTCATAAACGATTCCGGATTCTGATAACCTAATTGATATGATATTTCATCAACATTGAAAGATGTGTTTTCCAGCAACGATTTAGCCGCATCCATTTTAGTATCTATATGAAAATCCTGATAACTTGTACCCGTCATTTCTTTAAACATACGACTTATGTATTTGGGATTAAGGTTCATTTCTCCGGCAATAATATCTAGATTCATTTCTTTATAATTTCTTCTAATAAAATTCTTTATCCGTGCTACTTTATAATCTTTATTTGTAGCATTTTTATTCAGATTCAAGTTTCTTTTCAATACATTATCAATTTTTTCTTCCAGGTCTTCAATGTTAAAAGGTTTCTCTATAAAATCATCCGCATGACCCCGCAGGGCCTGAACAACAACATCTCTTGTTCCATATGCCGTCATAATGAACACAGTCAAATTTTTGTTATTTTTTTTTATCTCTTTTAACACCGTCAACCCGTCTATTTCAGGCATCATAACATCAAGAAGAACCAGCTGTACATCTCTGGGTTTCTTTAAAAAAGCGATCGCCTTATTTCCGTCCTGAAAATCAATTATTTCGTATCTATGCAATATCATCTTAAGGCTTTTAATTACTCTTATGTCATCATCGACAACAACAATCTTGTCTGAAAGCATAGAACACCTTTTTTTATTTTCTAAAAACTTTTTTCTTTAGTCCTAATTTTTCTGTTTCTTCCAGCCGAAATGCTCTTTTAGCTGGCAACTGTATCGCAAAAGTAATTTCTTTGCTTTCTTCACATATAACTTCTATGCGCCCACCGTGCTGTTTAATAATTTCTTTACTAATAGAAAGGCCTAATCCTAATCCATCAGATTTTGTCGTATAAAAAGGCTCAAATATCTTTCTTAAATCTTCGATCAAAACACCTTGTCCAAAATTAGCCACTTTAATTTCAATATATGCTGGCGTCCATGCAAAAGCATCATTAACCAAACCCGCATCTATAACAATAGTGTCTCCGGATTCAGTAGCATCTATTGCATTAGTAATTAAATTTAAGATGACCTGTTTTAATTTATCAGCATTACCAAAGATCAGAGGAAGATTGCTTTTAATACTTACATCAAAATGGATGTTTTTTTGAGAAACTCTAAATTTTGCAAGGTCTAAAATCTCAAGAAGGACAATATTTATATCCAGATATTCCATCGTTATTTTTTCAAGACTTGAAAAATCCATCATATTTTTTAACATTTTATTCCATGAATCCAATTCCCTGGGGATCATTTTAGAAAACTCTTCAATAAAACTCTCATCTTTATGTCTTTTAGGCAGCAGCTGTACGAATGTTTTTACCAAAACAAGTGAGTTCTTTAGTTCATGTGCAATTGATGTTGCAGCCTTTCCCACCATAGACAACTTTTCTTCTTTTTGTGCTTTTTGAAGTCTTTTTGCCATTTGATTAAAAGAAAATAACAATTTGCCTATCTCATCTCTTCTTCGAATACGAAAAGAATGTTCAAAGTCACCTTGCGCTAAACGATTTGTTCTATCTATTAATTTCTTCACAGGCTTGCTCATGAATTTTGATAAGAAAAAACTGACAATCATTGCAACAAAAACGCTCAATAAAATAAGAACCCAAGATTGCATTCTCATTATTTTAGAGAAAGCAAATGCCTCTTTTACTGATTGATCAATAACTATGCCCCAGCGTAATGAGTTTATGGGAGAATATGCTACAAGACAAGGCTCTGCATTTGCGACTTTTACCTCCATACTTCCAGTACTGCCCGACAAAACATTGCTCACAACTTCTTCATATTTAGATTTTACCCCTTTAAGAATTAACTTTTTGTCCGGATGAGCTATAATTCTCCCATCCTGATCGACTAAAAATGCCTTGCCTGTTTCTCCAAATTGTATACTATCAACAATATCCCAAATACCCCTCAAGTTCACTTCCGCCATCAGAACACCTTTAGTCCTATCAAGTTGCCTTACAGGAACAGCCATCGTTAAAAACGGAATATGATTCTGGGCAACTCTTACATTGGAAATATAAGATTCTCCGGATTTTGCTTTTTGAAATCCTTCTTCGTAGGTTCTTTTGTTAAGACTGGTCCCCAATTCTGAAGTTACAATTTCAAATCCATCTAGATCAACTGATGCAATCCTTTTAAAAATAGGATAACGCAAAGACAATTCTACAATTGTGGTTTCCTGCCTCCATTTATCTGAATTCAGCGTTCCTAAAATAGAAGCTGTAACATGAAGGGCTTGGCGGGCACTTTCAATTTTTTCTTCAACTTTACCTGTGGCATTAACAGCTATTTGTTTATAGTCTCTAAGGACTGTTGTTTTTATGGAATTCTGGCTGGTGCGGATCAAGAGAGATCCTAAAATAATAAGCGGAACAACAACGAGAACAGCAAGCATTATGAATATTTGCTGCCAAATACGGCCTGGTAAAATTCTTTTGTAGAGTGAATTTGAAATTTTCATTTAAAGATTTCTTTAATTTTCAACTTTTACTGAAAGATATGGATCTTCATTTTTAAATTGTTCGTAATATAGACTACTATAAAATCCCTGCCTTTTCAAAAGATAGTTATGGCCTCCAATTTCTACGATCTTTCCATCATCAACAACAATAATTTTATCAGCTTCCATAATACTAGAGAACCTATGCGCAACAATAAGGACCGTTTTGTCCTTCATATATTGCCGCACTGCTTCCTGAATTTTATTTTCTGTTATCGCATCGAGAGAAGATGTGGCCTCATCCAGTATAAGAATTGACGGTTTTCTTAATATAGCCCGCGCTATTGCAATCCTCTGCCTCTGCCCGCAGGAAAGAAGCGTTCCCCTATCTCCTACTTGAGTCATATACCCGTCTTTTAAACCATTAATAAATTCATCAGCTTGAGCGATCTCGGCAGCTTTTCTTATTTCCTCAAAAGAAGCATTAAAGCTTCCATAACAAATATTGTCTTTAATTGTTCCACTGAATATATAATCATCCTGCAAAACAATAGCTAGATTACGACGGTAAAAACCTAGCTCTAAATTTTTTAAATTATTTCCATCAATATATATTTCACCTTTTTGCGGATCAATAAATCTGATCAACAGATTCATAAGAGTGGTTTTGCCAGCTCCACTTGGGCCTACTATTCCTATATTTTCTCCTTCTTTAACAGAAAAATTAATATCTTTAAGAACACAATTACCTTGAGAATAGCAAAAAGACACATTTCTAAATTCTACTTGTCCTTTTATTGCCACAGGAACAAAAGGTGCCTGCACTTCCTCAACTTCATCTCCGCACCCCATAATCTCATTAATACGGCAAAGTGCCGCCGTTGCTTCCTGATAAGAGCTGTTAATAACAACCATCCGAATAAGAGGAGTGAACAGCATTCCTAAAT
>JAHJCZ010000176.1 GCA_018812705.1 Candidatus Omnitrophota bacterium | reverse complement strand
CAAATCCAAATACGTTTAAATTTGTCTTAAATAAAACTTTATTTAGATACGAATCCGCATCATTCAGAAATGCGGAAGAAGCAAACAATAATCCTCTTTCCAGGGCAATTTTTGAAGTAGCTCAAAGCATACGGGAAGTTTTCATTACAGAGAACTACATAACTGTTACTCATGATGGAAGCGAAAATTGCGAAGGGTTAAAAAACATAATTCGTTCGAAAATTTTAGAGAACATCAGTTTTTATATTTCTCAAATAGAACAAGCTGAAATTACTGACAATATAGAAGAAGAAACGAATGATCTATCTCAAAACAGTATTGACGAACCATTTCTTTTGCCAGAAGAGCACTCTTCAGAAGAAGAACCACCAGCATCTACTACTCCTGAAGATACACCTGTCTATAAACAACAAGAAACTGAATATAGAGAAGAAAGCGAAGTTAGCGACCTATTGTCGCCAGTTTTAAAAGCTGAAGCATTTATTAAAGAGAACTTAGAAGTAGAACCGACACCTACAGAAGAACGTGACATAACTGAAGTTATCCCTGATCACTTAAATATTGAAACCATTGACAAAGAAATAAATAAGATTGAAACAGAAAGTATTAATACAATAATTGATGAATTAATCCGTCCAGCTCTTCAAAGAGATGGGGGCGACCTTCGCATCATTGATTACAGAGACAATGTTTTAACTATTTCATATAAAGGCTCTTGCATAACCTGTCCCCATGCAGAAGAAGGAACCTTACATGCAATGCAGAACATATTAAAAGAAAAATTCAATCAAGACATCGTTGTTCGTATTGTGAAAAGTGAAAATGAAGCTGAGCTAGATGATTACTATGCTCAATATGAGCAAGAAGAACAACTGGAGCTAGCGATCGAAAAGAATGCGCTACCAGAAAGCCAAGAAAATATTACTAGTGTTGAAACCGATATGGAAGAAGAGATCAACAACATAAAAATTGAAAATGAGAATTTTGATACTGAAAAGCAATGCTAAAAATCAATCGAAAAATTGAATATGCTTTTGTAGCGTTAACATATATGAACGGCAAGAATCCGGGGCAGCTTACAACAGCTAAGGAAATTTGCGACAAATACAAAACACCTTTTGACCCTACTGCAAGAGTACTGCAAATAATGGCGCAAAACAATATTTTGAAAGCCATGCAAGGCGCAAAGGGTGGCTACCATTTGATTAGGGATATTTCAAAAATATCGCTTAAAGAATTGTCAGATATGATAGTCGGGCCGCTTGAAATCGCTAATTGTATCCAGGGAGCTCATATCGAGTGTACACATTCTGATAATTGTTGCATAATCGCGCCAATGCTAATTCTTAATAAAAAGTTGGAAAAATTTTTCGATACCATTATGATAACAGACTTAATTAACCATAAATATTCAACTTCATCTTTTGCTCATGGAGTTATTTAATGACTTTAAAAAACCTTTAGGAACATAATAAAATGACCGAAAAACTTATTTATATGGATAATAATGCAACAACCGCAATTCATCCAGAGGTCAAGAAAACTCTTAGTGAATCGATGGATTATTTTGGCAATCCCTCAAGCCTTCACAGCCTAGGCAGGAAAGCCCATCATATTATTGAAGAATCTCGGCAAAAAATTGCCAAATTTATCAATGCAGAACCCGATGAATTGTTTTTTGTCGGCAGCGGTTCTGAAGCCAACAACACTGTCCTGTCAATTCTTCCTTGCGAATCAACAAACCATAATTGTACTAGTCAGTGCTCAAAAGGCGGCGGTATTATTACCACAAAAATTGAGCATCCTTGCATTCTTGAAACATCTAAATGCCTAGCATTAAAGGGCGCTAAAGTATCATTTTTAGACGTTGACATAACAGGATTGATAAAAAATGAACAGCTTGAAAGAACGCTTAAAGATACCAGCGGCCTAGTTTCTGTTATGATGGCAAACAATGAAATAGGAACGATACAAGACATTAAAACAATTGCTAGGATCGCGCACGAAGGCGGATCTCTTTTTCACACTGATGCTGTTCAGGCTGTCGGTAAACTACCTGTTGATGTAAAAGACCTTGATGTTGATTTTTTAACACTTTCAGGTCATAAAATTTATGGACCAAAAGGCATAGGAGCTTTATATGTTAAAAAAGGGGTTCGTTTTTGTCCTTTGATCCATGGTGGGCATCAAGAAAAAGGCCGGCGAGCAGGAACAGAAAACACTCTTGGGATCATTGGCCTTGCCAAAGCAATTGAAATGAGACAAATTGAAATGGGACAAGAAGAAATTCGTTTGCTGGAATTAAAGAATTTCCTGCGAAAAGGAATATCAGATAATATTACTAGTGTTCATTTTAATGGCCATGAGATAAATTCCCTGCCAGGCACACTTAATGTATCTTTTTCTGGTGTAGAAGGCGAAGCAATACTTCTTTACCTGGATCTAGCAGGTATTTGTGTATCTACTGGATCTGCATGTGCTTCTGGCTCCTTAGACCCATCACATGTTCTTCTTGCAACCGGGCTGCCTATCGAGCTTGCTCACAGCTCAATTAGAATAAGCCTGGGAAGAGAGAACACAAAGGATGAAGTCGAATACGTTATTGTAAAGCTTAAGGAAACCATTGAGAAACTTAGAAAAATGTCAACCGTATATTCATAGGGGCAAATTATGAGCGATGACTTTAAATGGACATATTCAGAAACTGTTAAAGAACATTTTGTCAATCCCAAAAACATACTAGAAGATGACGCATCTTTTGAAGCAGACGGCAAAGGTATTGTAGGCAATGTAAAATGTGGCGATCAAATGATGATGGTTATCAAAGTCGACAGGGAGAACAAAACCATTTCAGACTGCAAATGGAAAACATATGGCTGCGCAAGCGCGATAGCCAGCACATCTATACTTTCAGAAATGGTCATTGGAATGCCTTTAGATGAAGCATACAAACTGTCACCTAAAGATGTAGCCAAAAAATTAGATGGCTTACCTGAAAACAAAATACACTGCTCTGTATTAGGTGATAAAGCTCTTAGGTCGGCAATTGATGACTATTACACAAGATCAAACCAAGGTGAAAAAATAGTACGAGATAAGACAATAGTAATTTGTCAGTGCATGAATGTCACTGATCATGAAATTGAAGAGTCCGTACTTGAAGGAGCAAGAACATACCTTGAGCTTCAAGAACACACAAAAATAGGAACTGTCTGTGGGCAATGCAAGGATGAATCGATCAAATTATTGAAAGAATATATTAAAAAGCACTTTGAATAATTAAGCTTTACGAAAGGAGCTTCAGGATGGATGAAATAAACGCGATCATAGATGAAACAATTAGACCTGCACTTCAAAGGGACGGTGGCGATCTTCAAGTAGTCAGCTATGAAGATAACGTTCTATCAATTAAATATCAAGGCGCTTGTGGAGGATGCCCTCATGCCGCTATGGGAACACTAAGATTTATTGAACAAACACTCAAGGAAAAAGTAAATCCTAACATTGTTGTCAAAATAGCTTAAGGTCGTTTTTTATAGGGTTTAGGCAGGCAGCAGGGAATCGACGAACAGGGCGATCAATTCCTTAGGATTGTTTACAACATAATCAGGTTCTTGTTCTTTTAGCGCTTTTGAAGAATTGTATCCCCAAGTAACTGCAGCAACTCTAACTCCAGCTTTTTTTGCAGCGACAATATCTCTTATTTCGTCACCAATATATACAACATCTTGGTTATTTATACTATTCATTTTAAGCGTCTTTTTGATGCATCTATTTTTTCCCCATAACTTTGAAGAGGTCGAAATAAAATCAAAAAGGTCAAGATTGTTGATCTTTAAAAATCGCCTAACATTCTTTCTTGAATTTGAAGAAATAATTCCCATTTCAAATCCAAACTCCTTCAATTGGATCAATATTTCCTTTAATCCATTAATTGGCTGTATTGATGCTATTTCCTTATGAAGTTCATTTCTAGCTTTTAATAAAATGAGGGGGAGTTGAAGAATTGGAACTCTTAAATGATCGAGAGTCTCTTTCAGGGTTTTGTCTTTGAGACTTTCTGCTTCATCAGGCTTAAGCATTTTATATTTGAATTGCTTTGAAAGACGGTTGCTAATATCTAAGATAGACTGAAAAGTATCGGCAATTGTGCCATCAAAATCAAAAACTAATACATCTTTTTTCATGTTTTTCCTAACAAATATAATTTACATTCTTCTTAAAACGTTAATAGAGTATACACTCAGGTTATGATGTTTTCAACCTAAAAACTCTTACAACAACATATTACCATATTACGTTATTTATTTCTTTTGGTTTTCCGAGAAAATCACCTACAAAACGCACTTCACGCTCTAATTGAAAATCAAATTTTTCTTTAACTAGCATGTCCATTTTAGAAGAAAGATCAAATATATCCTGAGCCTTTCCTGCATCATCCACCATAATTATATTTGCATGTTTCTCAAAAACATAAGCACCATTTACCCTTAAATCCTTTGCCCCAACTTCATCTAAAAAACAACCCGCAGACTTACGTTTATTTTCCGGAAAACCACAATCAACATTTTTAAAAAAACTGCCCGCGCAACGTTCTTTTTTCCAATCAGGATGCTTTTTCCTTCTTTCTCCAAGGACCTTTACTCTTTGTTCAGTTAAAATATCCTTATCATAAGGGAGAAGTGAAAACCTTGCAGACAGAACAATATCTTGAGTTCTTTTTAGAATTGAATCGCGGTAGTCAAAACAAAGTTCTTCTGCATCAAACTCTTTTAACTCGCCTGACCTAGTTATTATCGAAACCGATCTCAGATATTCACTGATTTGTTTCCCAAAAGCACCTGCATTGCCACAAATTGCACCACCAACAGTCCCTGGAATACCTGAAGCAAAGCTTAGATCGCCCAAACCTTGATCAACAGAAAAACTCACTAGATCTTCTAATTTTGTACTACCAAACACTACCACATCATCATTTTGACGTTCAATAAAAGGGATGTCGCTAAAATAGCGGATAACAAAACAGTTCACGCCAGCATCAGAAACAACAATATTAGAACCACCACCGATTACAATAAAATCAGAAATATTTTTAATTAAATGATCAACAACATTTTGAAGCTGTTGGGGAGTAGAGCAGCGAATAATACCTTTTGCTTTGCCTCCTAACTTAAACGTAGTGAAGGGAGCTAGCTCAGAATCATACTGAATATTAACACTTAAATTTTGAGGAAATTTAATTTCTACCACTAAAGAATCTCTAGTACGTTTAAAATGTTATTTTTACCATTCCGCCATTAATGACACACATGCAACCTAATCGATTATTTTTATCCATACCAAAATCAATTTCTTCCGAATGCAGGTCATCCAGATTTTCAGCGCCTTCCAATACTTTAATTTGACAACTGCCGCATACGCCTGTATTGCAATTAAACGGTATACCAGCTTCTCTGCATGCTTCAGCAATTCCTGATCCATCTAGCAGTTCATATTCAACGTTATCAATAATTAATTTTGCCATAGAAGACCTTTTTTTTAAATCTCAGGAAGCTTAAAATCAATATTCTCCTCAGGGTTTTTGAACATATTGACAATAGCATCAGGATGTTTCTTCCTAATAAGATCAACTAGTCTTTCAACAATTACCCTAGGGACAGAAGCCCCTGAACTAATGCCAACTTTGTTTTTATTTTCAAGAACACTTAAATCAAATTCATCGGCACTATCAACAATATAACTTTCAATACCCAGATTTTTCCCTGTTTCCCTTAAACGATTGCTATTAGAACTATTTGGGGATCCACAAATTATTATAATATCACAAAATTCCGCTAATTCTTTTACCGCATCTTGTCTATTTTGTGTAGCATAGCACAGATCTGATTTTGCAGGGCCAACGAGAGAAGGATACTTGCTTTTTAGCTTATCGATCATTTGCCTTGTCTCATCAACTGAAAGCGTTGTTTGCGTTATGTAAGCTGTCTTAGCCTTTTCATCAATTTCCAGGCCTTCAATATCCGCTTCGTTCTCAACCTTATGAAGATATTTTGGCTCAACATATCCTGATGTCCCAATAACTTCCTGGTGCTCTTTATGCCCGATCAAGATCACCTCGTATTTTTCCTGAGAAAAATTAACAGCTTCTTTATGCACCTTTGTCACAAGAGGGCACGTTGCATCGATTATTTTCAAATTTCTTTCATTAGCCTCCTTGATCGAAGATGGAGGGACTCCATGCGCAGAAAATATAATTCTATTTCCTTCTGGAACATCTTTAACGTCCTCTACAAAAATAACACCCTGATCTTTAAATTGGGAAACAACGAAAGTATTGTGAACGATTTCATGATAAACATAAAGCGGAGATCCGTATTTTTTCAAAGCATTTTCGACAATACTGACAGCATAGGACACTCCCGCGCAGAATCCTTGAGTTTTTGCTAAATAAATATCCATTGAATTCACCTTTAATACTGTCTATAATTACTCGAAGTTATCCATTAAAAAAATCATTTTTGTGATTATAACATGTATGGGGCATTAGTAAACTAAGATTATGATTCAGTCCATCAGAAGAAAAACACCTACAGTAAAAATTGGCAATATTTTATTAGGAAGTAGCCATCCCATTGTCATTCAATCAATGACAAATACGCCAACAGCAGATGTAGATAAAACCTTATCTCAAGTTTTTGAACTGATTGAATCTGGTTCTCAACTGGTCCGTTTAACTGTAAATGATGATGATTCTGCAAAGGCAATTCCCGAAATCGTTAAATCTTTACGTAAAAAGGGCATAGAAACTCCCATAATTGGAGATTTTCATTTTAATGGCCACATACTTCTAAATCAATACCCCCAATGCGCAGAATCTCTTGACAAGTACCGCATAAATCCTGGAAACATTGGAAAAGGTCAGACTCATGATAATAATTTCGAGAACTTTATAAAAGTTGCAATAAAACACAACAAGCCCGTAAGAATAGGCGTGAACTGGGGGTCTCTAGATCAAGAGCTTCTCGCAGAACTGATGAGTCAAAGCTCAGAAAGAACTGAAGCTGACAATAAAAACGTCATTATTGAAGCAATGATAAAAAGCGCTTTGCAAAGTGCGCAATACGCAGAAAAAATAGGACTAAGAAAAGACCAAATAGTTCTTAGCGTAAAAATGTCTTTATTGCAGGATATGGTCAACGTTTATAGCCGCCTTGCAAAAGAATGCGATTATGCCCTTCATTTAGGTCTCACTGAAGCAGGAGGGGACATTGAAGGATTAATATCTAGTTCAGCGGCTCTTGCGATCCTTCTTCATCAAGGAATAGGAGATACCATTCGCATATCATTAACTCCTGAACCTGGAGCAAAACGTTCGCTTGAAGTTGAGGCTTGCAAAACACTTCTACAATCAATGGGCCTGCAGCATTTCAGGCCATCAGTAATAAGTTGTCCTGGTTGCGGAAGGACAGACACTAACCTTTATCAAGAATTAGCAAAAGATATTAAGAACCATATAAATAAAAATCTCCCTGTTTGGAAACAAAATTTTCCTGGAGTTGAGACACTTACAATTGCAGTTATGGGCTGTGTTGTTAACGGTCCTGGAGAAAGTAAACATGCTGATATTGGAATCAGCTTACCCGGAAAAAGAGAGGAACAAAGCGCTCCCGTTTTTGCAAATGGTAAAATATTCTCTATTCTAAAAGGAAACAACATTAAAGATGGGTTCATTGCCATTCTTGAGGAATACATCAGTAAAAAATTTTCTTCCAATTGATAATTTTATTATATGTGCTAAACTTGTTATTATCTTTATTTTTTAGACTTAATTATTATTAATCTACTAGATCTGAAAAGGGACATTTTTGATGCGTAAAAAAATATTAATTATTGATGATAACAAAACTGACTTATTACTGGCTCAGAAGGTGCTGGAAAAAGAAGACAATTCTTTAGAAACCTTTACCGCTGAATCAGGCGAAGAAGGCGTGAAGAAAGCTTCTTCTATCGACATTGATCTTGTTATATTAGACATAAAAATGCCCGGCATTGACGGTTTTGAAACCTGCAAAAGGATTAAAGCTATCAAACCGGATATAAAGGTTTTGATCCTAACAGGAATTGATGAACCTCTTAACATAAAGCTTGCAAGTGAAGTAGGCGTTGACTTGTTCACAACAAAAAACCTAATGGAGTATACCTTATACCGGTCCATTAAGAAGGTGCTTGAACTAAACCCATGAATTCCCAATCAACAATTTACTCAAAGTTAATGTTTAAAACGATCATTATTTGCTCATTACTGCTGTTAGCCTTACCTTCTAAATGTTTTGGGATTTATTTAGATAATGCCGAACACAAAGATCTAAAGGAAAATGCTTCAACTCTCCTGAAAGAAACAACCCCTCCCCATAAAGATGTCAAACGATTAAATAGTTCTGAATTAATTACTTGCTCTATAGACAAATTTGGCATTAGATTTTTGTGCGATCCACACTGGGACATTCAGGATATTGATGACAATATTTTTGTGACTATTTCAAAAACCCCATCAGTCATTTTAACTTTTGCAAAGATTGATTCTAAAATAGCCTTCAGCCAGCAAATTTCTCTAGAATTTCTTAAACAAAGAAATCTCTATTCAGATGGGTTTAAAATGGAAGATGTTAAATTCGCTGGTAAAAATGCAATTAAGGTCAAGGCTTTCTCAAAGACAGAGCCTAATATGCGACGCTCTGATTATTTCCTGATCAACGATTCATCTCTTTATGGAATATTATTCTCAGTTTATCCGAAAGAAAGCTGGGAAGATTTTAAATTCATTATAAAGACAGTTGAAGATAGCATCTTTTTTATTGAGAAAAGTGATCCAGAAAATCGAAAGGAGTAAACAATGAAAAGACTTCTGTTATTAGTTATTCTTTTATCCCTAGCAACAACTCTAACAGGTTGCGAGACTTTCAAAGGTATCGCTCAAGATATAGAGAATACTGGAAGAAACATTAAGGACGTTTTGAACAAAAACTAACGTCTCATACAAAAGTATTTATCATTTTTGAAAGCGCATATAAAATGCTAAGCGTAAGCAAACCTCGCTGAACATTATATGCGTTTTCTAAAATCTTATCAAAATTCAGTTTATCTCTAAAGACCAATGAAAAGATCCGTATTCATAATATTATTATGTTTATTAAGTACTTCTTTCTGCGAAGCTGCCCCAGCCTATGGAACCAAACAGCCCGAAAAGAAACAATTTTTCATTGGAGCTCAAACTTATTCTATCCTGGAAAGAAAACTTGAACAAGAACACGGAGAAGTAAACAGCCTACAGCATTTTGTTAATATTTCTTATGGAATATTTGATTGGTTGTCGCTAGATCTAAAAGGCGGGGCGGGAAACATAAAGCAAAAGCCGGACATTGGGAACGAAATTGTATACCCATCATTTATGAGCGGAGGGTATGGGTTCAGGATGAACCTTTATGATAACAACAAGATAAAATACGTTTTTGGGTTCCAACATATAAGCGTACATCCGTATTCCCAAAAAATAAATGAAACTAAGCATAAATCTGTTTTGGATGATTGGCAGCTTTCATTTCTTGGATCCATTAAATTTTCTAAAATCACGCCTTACCTTGGTTTTCGCTGGTCAAGAGCTGACTATATCCACTGGGTCAATGATGAGCGAAACCGAAAAAAATCTGATCTTACAAGGAGCATGGGCATTATAGCCGGAAGCGATATTAAAATAAACGAAAGAACATGGATAAATATTGAAGGTCAGTTTGTTGATTCAAAAGCTTTTTCTATTGGAATGAACTTCAGTTTTTAACCTACAATTACAATAAAAAATGGCAAAACTTGATTTAAAAACATTCGGTATTAATTTTGGTTTTATTTGGAGTCTATGCATTATAGCATTAGGTATTTTAGCTGCAAAGTACACTTGGGCAAACAAAATGGTAGAAACAATCTCTTCCGTTTATAAAGGCTTTCAGACGACACTTATGGGAGTTATCATTGGTGGAATTTGGGGTTTTATTGATGGAGTTATTGGTGGCGTTATAATAGCTTGGTTATTCAATAAATTTTTGGGATAAAAAATCAAGACCCTGCCTTAAAGCCCAACCATGCTGTCTATTTTTCTTTCCTTAAAAAGAGCGTATTCCTTATAGCCAGCCGATCCGGCATAAATAAGCGCTTTATCATAATCACATCCTACTTGATTTGGAGCATGCGAATCAGATCCGAAAACAATAGGAATACCTGCAGCACAATAGATCTTTAGATCCGACAAAGAAGGATAAATCTCTCCAACTGGCTTTCTTAGTCCTGAGGTATTGATCTCAATTGCAACATTGCTTTCTTTAAAAACTCTTGCAGTTTCCTCAACAACAGCAGTTATATCCTCATCCGGCCTATGGCCATATTTCTTAACCAAGTCCACATGACCCATAATATCATACATGCCGCTTAAAGCACACTTTTGAAGATTCTCGTGATAAGCCCTATAAACACTGCTAATTTTCTTTTCTTTCCATTTATCCTGTTCATCAGGATTATCAAATCCCCACATATCAACATAGTGAACAGAGCCTATAACATAATCATAAGGATATGCATCTAAAATAGCTTTTGTTTTATCTTCATAACCTTCAATAAAATCTGCCTCAATTCCAAATTTAATCAATAATTTGCCACTGTATTCACTTTTTAAGGCTTCTATCATTTTATGGTATACCGGAAGATCATAAAAACTCATAGTTATCTCGGGGTTTTCATGAGAAACAAGAGGGGCGTGATCAGAAATCCCGATTTCTTTCAAACCCGTTTTTATAGCCTGGTCAGCATACTCTGATAATTCACCAATAGCATGACCACATAATTTAGTATGAATGTGATAATCTGAAATAATGCTCATAATTGAGTATATTGTATCATTAAAAGTAATCTCAGATACTTTTTTTATCAAAATTGATTTATATCAATTTTATATTTTGACATACATTTTCGTCTATGTTATTATGCGGCTAATCATTTATCAGGAGAATATCGTATGGAAAACTTTTATAAGGATCTACTGAAGTCCATCGGGGAAAATATTGACAGAGAAGGGCTTATAGATACACCCAAAAGAGCAGCAAATGCTTTTAAATATCTTACAAAAGGCTACAACGATGATGTAAAAGAAATCGTTAACGATGCCATTTTTGAATCAGACAATGATGAGATGATAATCGTTAAAGATATTGAAGTATACTCGCTATGCGAACACCACCTTCTACCATTTTTCGGCAAATGTCATATAGGATACCTTCCTGATGGAAAAATATTAGGATTATCAAAATTCGCGAGGATCGTTGATATGTTTGCTAGGCGCCTTCAAGTACAGGAAAACCTAACAAAGCAGATCGCGGAGACAATAATGGAACACACGCAGGCTAAGGGCGTAGGGGTTGTCATTCAGGCAAAGCATCTTTGCACAATGATGCGTGGGGTCGAAAAACAGAATTCCAGCATGATCACTTCATGCATGCTTGGACTTTTCAGAAGTGAAGGTTCAACTCGATCAGAATTCCTAACTTTAATTAAATAAATTTTTCAAATTATACCGCTAAATATTATTGATCCATGACAACAATAAGCATTAAAAATCTAAAGCTTAAAGCAATTATTGGAACAAACTCCTATGAAAGAGAAGAAAAACAGGATATTATAATAAACATTGATTTTTGTTATGATGATTCACTAGCAAGTCAATCTGATGATTTAAGCGATGCTGTAAATTACAAAGAAATTGAAGACAAAGTAAAAGCATTCTGTGAAAGCTCAAAGTTTTATCTTTTGGAAAAACTTTCTAGGTCTTTAATAGATATTGTTATGGAAAATCCTTTTATCATTGAAACTACTGTATATATAGAGAAGCCGAATGCTTTAGACCATTCAGATTCTGTTTCTATAAAAAAGACGAAAAAAAGAGACTAGACCATGTTCGCATATATAATATTGCTTTTTACATTATTACCAGCACTTGAACTTGCTATTCTTATAAAGGTTGGCTCTCATATCGGAGCAGTTAACACTATGATGATAATCATTATAACTGGCATTACGGGTGCTTATTTAGCTCGGTTCCAGGGCTTTCTTGTCCTAAACAAGATACAAACCTCTCTTAATCAAGGCATTATGCCTAGTTCAGAACTTATGGATGGGCTTATGATACTCGTAGGCGGGATCGTTCTTTTAACACCAGGATTTGTCACAGACATTTTAGGCATATTTTTACTAATACCTTTAACAAGAAAGCTTATCAAAATTTTTGTTAGAAACAAGTTTGAAACCATGCTAAAAAATGGGCAAGCAGTAAGAGTTTCTCCATTTAGTAATTATAATAAAGAATATACTGATATTGATATTAGTTAATTTTTTCTTGAATATTAATTTAATATTGATATCATGTTTCAAAGTATCAGTAAAATATCAGTAATTTAATAATAAGCAATATAAAGGGAAGAGACAATGCGATTAAAAGACCAAGTAGTATTGATCACAGGTTCTGCTCGTGGTATTGGCAAGGAAATTGCAAAAACATTTGCAACTGAGGGCGCAACAGTAATAATTTCAGATATTAATGCAGAATCCGCAAAAGCAACATCTGAAGAGCTCATAAAAGAAGGCTTTAATTCGTCAAGTTTTGCCTGTGATGTTACTAGCATGCAAAGCGTCGAAGAAATGATTAATAAAATTCTTGACAATTATTCGCGGATTGATATATTAGTTAACAATGCGGGCATAACAAAGGACAATTTGCTGCTTCGTATGAGCGAAAATGAATGGGATGCCGTATTAAACACTAATTTAAAAGGTGTGTTTTGTTGCACAAAAGCTGTAACAAAAAGCATGTTGAGAGCAAAAAAAGGCAAGATCATCAACATCGCTTCGATCATTGGAATAACGGGGAATGCAGGTCAGGCAAATTATTCTGCAAGTAAAGCAGGCATAATCGGATTTACTAAATCCATAGCAAAAGAATTCTCATCAAGAGGAATAACATCAAATGCTGTAGCTCCAGGATTTATTCAATCTGACATGACTGAAAAGTTGACAGATAAAGCGCGCGAAGAAATTTTTAAAACAATACCGTTAGGAAAACTTGGTACCCCTAAGGACGTCGCAAATGCGTGTTTATTTTTAGCATCAAGTGACGCTGATTATATCACAGGTCAGACTATCGTCGTTGATGGTGGTATGGCAATATAAACTTAATTAAGGTAGTTGGACAAGGAGGCTATTAAATGGCAGCTGAAGAAAAAATAAAATCTATTATTGCAGAACAATTAGGTGTAAAACCTGAAGAAGTAACTCCTGAGGCATCTTTCATAGATGATCTTGGAGCAGATTCACTTGATACTGTTGAACTTATTATGGCATTAGAGGAAGAGTTCAGCGTTGAAATTCCTGATGAAGATGCTGAAAAAATGACAACTGTTGGTGATGCGATAAAGTATATAGACGAAAAAGCAGCTAAATAAGAATTTTAAATATTGATACTGTTTAAGACAGCTACTGCCTCGGCTTTTTAGCCGGGGCCTTGTCTTTATTTAGCATAATTATTAACCCTTTAATTTACTAATCAAAGATAATCGAGATATTATGGATAAAAGAAGAGTAGTTATTACTGGTGTTGGCGTTCTTTCTCCTGTTGGTTGCGGCGCTGAAAAATTTTGGCAATCATTAATTGCAGGTAAAAGCGGTATTGATGTCATTAAAAGTTTTGATGCTTCAGAGTTCTCAACAAGAATTGCTGGAGAACTCAAAGATTATGATCCTCTTGAACATTTTTCGACAAAAGAAGCCAGAAATTTGGCTAATTTTGTTCAATACGCTTCTGTCGCAACAAAAGAAGCTCTTTCTAATGCTAAACTTGATCTTTCAAAAGTTGATCTTGACCGTGTTGCAGTGCTTGTTGGTTCAGGTATAGGAAGCATTCGAACTGCAGAGGAAGAATACCAAAAATACCTTGATAGAGGTCCAAGAAAAATTTCTCCTCACTTTATTCCCAAAATTATAATTAATGAAGCTGCTGGACAAGTATCTATTGATACAGGTGCTAGAGGATTTGCGTCTTGTGTCACAACTGCATGTTCTACCGCAACAAATGCTATTGGAGATGCATTTCGTTTCATTCAATACGGAGATGCAGACGTTATAATTGCAGGAGGAACAGAAAGCGCAACGACTATATTAGGAGTAGGCGGTTTTTCTTCTTTGAAAGCTTTATCCCAAAGAAATGATGAACCTCAAAAAGCATCAAGGCCTTTTGACCTTAACCGTGATGGATTTGTTATGGCGGAAGGCGCTGGAATTGTAATATTAGAATCCCTCGAACATGCTAAAAAAAGAGGCGCTCCAATTATTGCCGAAATGGCAGGATATGGAAGAACATCAGACGCTTATCATATTACTGCGCCTGAATCATCAGGTTCCGGAGCTGCTAAAGCAATGGAACTGGCTATCAAGGATGCTGGCTTAACCATTGAAGATATTTCATACATTAATGCACATGGCACATCTACTAAATTAAACGACAAAGTTGAATCCCTGGCTATTAAAACTGTCTTTAAAGAGTACGCGAAGAAAGTTCCAGTAAGTTCAACAAAATCAATGACTGGACATCTTTTGGGCGCTGCTGGTGGCGTTGAGTTTGCAGCTTGTCTTTTCGCGATAAGAGATAATATTATACCGCCGACAATAAACTATGAAACACCTGATCCAGATTGCGATTTAGATTATGTTCCAAATAAAGCCAGAAATGTTGAAGTGAAAGTTGCAATGTCCAATTCTCTTGGTTTTGGCGGCCATAATGCAACCATTATTGCTAAAGCATACCAGGAATAACACGATTTTTATCCTTCAGATTTATTCCAATATCAATTAGCTTTTTACTTGCTTACTACTAGAAATACATGAAAGGGAAATAAAATGAGTAATTATAAAATTGCCGTAATCGGCGGAGACGGAACAGGCCCGGAAGTTGTAGAAGAAGGCTTAAAAGTCCTTGAAGCAGTTGCAGAAAAATGTAACTTCACGTATGAAACAACCTCATACGATTTTGGTGGAGCCCGTTATTTAAAAACTGGAGAGGTTCTTCCTGCATCAGCTATTGGAGAGCTGAAGACTTTCGATTCAATTTTCCTTGGAGCTATTGGTCACCCAGATGTAAAACCAGGAATCTTAGAAAAAGGCATCCTTTTAAAACTAAGATTTGACCTTGATCAATATATTAACCTTAGGCCAGTTGAACTTTATGATGAAAGATTCTGTCCTTTAAAGGACAAAAAACCTGCTGACATTAATTTCACAGTTGTTCGTGAAAACTCAGAAGGTCTTTATAAGGGCTTAGGAGAGTTCCAAAACAAAGGGACTAAAGATGAGGTTGCCATTCAAATATCTCACAATACTCGCAAAGGCGTTGAAAGATGCATTCGTTATGCTTTTGAATATGCAAAAAATCACGGAAGAAAGAAGCAGTTGACTCTTTGCGGAAAAACCAATGTTTTAACTTATGCATTTGATCTTTGGGAAAGAACTTTTTATGAAGTAGCTAAGGAATATCCTGAAGTTACTACTGATTATGCACACGTTGATGCTACAACCATGTGGTTCATTAAAAATCCAGATTGGTTTGATGTTATTGTTACTGACAATATGTTCGGCGATATCATTACTGATTTAGCTGCAATGATCCAAGGAGGCATGGGTCTTGCTGCAGGAGGAAACATAAATCCTAACGGAGTATCCATGTTCGAACCTATTGGTGGCTCTGCCCCAAAATACACAGGCAAAAATGTGATCAATCCTCTAGCAGCAATTTGTTCACTAGCAATGCTTCTAAGGCAAATTGGTGAAATTGATGCAGCTAATATGGTTGAGAATTCAGTAAAGACTGTTGTTAAAACAAAAATCAAATCTCTTGCCGCAGGCAAAATGGGATACTCAACAACAGAAGTAGGTGACTTGGTTGTCAGAAATTTATAAACAAATCGTCTGAATTATTTAAAACAGGATTTTAATCATGAAAAAATACAATGTTGCAATAGTTGGAATTAGAGGCGTAGTTGGGGATTGCATGTTCGAAATCCTCAAAGAAAGAAAATTCCCAATAAATGAACTTAGGCTTTTATCATTCAATCCAGAGGAAGCAAATCGCACTTATGAGATAAATGGTAAAGAAGTTAAGCTTTCCAAACTAACCCATGATGCTTTCAAAGACATTGACATAGGATTATTTTCACCAGGAGCTGCTATTAGTAAAGAATATGCGCCTCATGCTGTTAAGGCTGGCTGTATTGTTATTGATAATACAAGCCAATTCAGAATGGACCCTGATGTTCCTTTGGTAGTTCCTGAGGTCAATCCTGAAGACATTAAAAAGCAAAAAGGCATTATTGCAAATCCTAATTGCTCAACTATTCAAATGGTAGTAGCATTAAAACCTCTTCATGATTATGCAAAGATAAAAAGAATTGTAGTTTCAACTTATCAAGCTGTAAGTGGGGCCGGAGCTCTTGCAATAAACGAGTTAAAAGAACAACTTTCAGGCAATATGAAAATCGAAGTTTTTCCATACCAGATAGCTCATAATTTAATTCCACAGATCGACGTGACTCTAGAGAATCTATACACAAAAGAAGAAATGAAAATGGTCAACGAAACAAAGAAGATCATGAAGGATGATTCAATAAAAGTTACAGCAACTTGTGTGCGTGTTCCAGTTTTTGGCGCTCATTCAGAATCAGTAAACATTGAAACAGAGAAAAAAATTACTAGAGAAAAAGCGATCGAACTTTTAAGCAATGCCCCGGGTATCACAATAGTTGATGATCTTTATAATAATAAATACCCTACGCCGCTTGAAGTTGAGGGCAAAGACAATACTTTTGTAGGTAGGATCCGTGAAGATGACACAATAAATAACGGCTTGAACCTTTGGATAGTTTCTGACAACTTGCGAAAGGGTGCCGCATTAAACGCTGTTCAAATTGCTGAAGAATTAATTAAAATTGGGTAGTTTTGTTTGTCCTGACATATGATCCGCAATATAAAACTTACTATTGAATACGACGGAACTAACTTTCAAGGTTGGCAGATCCAAAAAAACGATAGCAGGACCGTTCAAGGTTCAATAGAAAACGCCCTAAAAACTATCTTCAAAAAAAATATTAAACTATATGGTTCGGGAAGAACAGATAGCGGAGTTCATGCCCTTGGACAAGTTGCAAATTTCAAGATCAGCACATCAATGAGCACTGATGAAATAACAAAAGCGCTCAATGGAAATATTCCTAAAGACATCGCTATTCTTAAAACGGAAGATGTTTCAAAAGATTTTCATGCTCAATATAGCGCAAAAATAAAAACCTATCGCTATACAATATTGTGTAGAAAGAACCGCTGCGCTCAGCAAAGAAATTATTGCCTGCATTACCCTGGCAAACTGAATATAAGATCAATGAAAGAAGAAGCAAAAAGCCTGCTGGGGAAAAAAAACTTCAAATCCTTTCAGGCATCTGATCCTGCTAAAAAAGCAAAAAATCTTAAGGATAACACTGTTCGCACGATCAGCGATATTAACATAAAAAGAAAAGCTGATCTATTGATCATTGAGATTACGGCTAATGGTTTTTTATATAAAATGGTTCGAAACATAGTAGGCACATTACTTGAGGTAGGGCGAGGAAAACTTGAAAAAGGTTGTATTTGCAATATTCTCGCAAAAAAAGACAGAAATTGTGCTGCTTTTACTGCAAAAGCGCACGGATTATCGCTAATCAGCGTTAAATATTAATTAAATATTTTGTTATTTAATTGAAAT
>JAHJCZ010000175.1 GCA_018812705.1 Candidatus Omnitrophota bacterium | reverse complement strand
TCTAAATTCTCTTCTTTTGTCGGATCAGGACAGTTCTCGAAATCAAAGCCATCCCCTTCATCCCTGATAAATATCCCAACACTATTTTCATCCAAAACGACCTGGACGTTTACCTTCAAGTCACAGTTAGAACAATTTCCATGCTTGACTGCATTAATAAAAGCTTCTTCAAAACATAATTTAATATCAATTATGTCACCAGGATCTATCTCTTGGGAGATTATTTCATCAATGATCTTCTGGCTCGCAAGATTAACATATTTTAAATCTGATGGAAAAATGTATTTTGACATGTATACCTATATTAAATTAAATATTTAAATTGTAAACTTAATTTCCTGTTATCAACTCTTTAACCCTGTCCTTTTTTGCTGAGTTAAAAACGGAGATGGCAACATTCCCAGCAATGACATATCCATTATATACAGCCTCTCCGATTGAAAACGAGGCATGGCAATAATAGCATAAGGATTGATCAAATTAGCACTCTCGCTATGAAATTGCCTGACTACAGCACTTTCCTGACCAATAGTTACCCCGTTAAAGATCAAGAGTCCGGGAATCTGATACAAAAGATGAGCTAAATTATCGCTACTTAGACCTGTTAAAATAGCCGAGATCCCTTCAACTCGTGCGCCTGCACCTGCATACAATAATCCGCCGACACTCACTTCCAGAGGGTCACTAGGTAAACCTACCGTTCCCCCCGCTGCATCTAAGTTAGCCTTGCCTCCGGAAATTATGTCATAACTTCCTGCATTAGTTCCATCTAATATAGAACCTTGTGCTGTAATATCTATAGTGCCTGTTACTTGTATGCTGGAATTAAAGAAAATGTTACCGCCACTAAGAATCCCCAGATTCTGAGCATTACCCGGAGTGATCGCATCTGTAAAAGTGATCGCTCCCGAATTAATATTTCCGATAGTTATCTTTCCAGCTGTGATCGTATCTAGCTCACCGTCAGTTAAACTTAATTTGCCGGCAGTTTCGGTCCCCAAGTCTATCTGACGAGTATTGGTAGTCTGAACCAATGTCGCCTCTGCAGTTCCTGCGTTTGTATTTCCTGTTAAAACCATGTTATCTGCAGTGTAATTTACACCTCCTTGACCACGAACAACCACATTTGCGTTGAGAGTCAAGGTATTATCCGCACCGCCAGCACTAAGTGTAACAGTGGAAGACCCAGCATCAATATCAAAAGCTGCGGTATCTGAAACAGTAATATTTCCTGACGTAACATTTATTGAAATAGGAGAATTATTCGTTGACAAAGCACCACTCAATGTTGGGGCTCCTCTTGAGTTTAAAGTCATTGAAGCATTCCCCAGACCGGTTATAGGTCCATTTACAACGATACTTCCCCCAACTCCTGGGGCTCTAAAGGTCACCGGATCATTGAAAGTGATTCCTGCTGCCCCTATCCTGATTGCAGCTCCCCCATCAGTACGTCCAATAAAAATACCACTAAAACCATCTGCCAACGCTGCGATGTCTGCCGCTGAAAGCTGTAAGTCTCCAGCTCCACCTGAAATACCAATACTTTTATCAGCAGATGCAGGCGCAAGTGAAATGCTAGCTGTACCAGATACAGATCCCGCTCCTCCTAATAGATCAATTGCATTCCCAGCAAGAGTCACATCATTGTTTCCCGATGATAAGGAACTATTAAAAGTTAGCGTGCCTGTTCCTGTCTTTATGGTTGCAGCGTTTGCCAAGATTACTGGTGTATTTGCAGCAAAGGTAAGATTATTATTGACAGCTTCTAAATTGCCATATAAAGTTACGCTCCCTCCGGTGCCAGCAGTAAATAATTGTGTTCCAGTAGTTGTTGCTCCTCCTGTAAGAGAGATAGCTCCCGCACTTACCGAACCCGCGCTGGTTACCGTTAAATTCCTCACATAATAGGCCGAGCCTGAACCCTCGAAATGTCCGCATTTATACCAAGTAAGCTGACCTCCTATGCCTCCGGCTGTAGAAGTATCCAAAGTTAGATCATAAGCATTGTCAGTAGCAGCTGCAATATTGGCATAAGGCATATCAATAACACCGGCATTATCATCTCCTCCCTGCTCAGTATCAATTGTAACAGAATCTGTCATTCGAACTTTGGCATTGATGGCAACGCTTCCTGGTTTTCCCGAAACATCTTCATCTACAGAAACATTACCGTCAAGCGTGATCGTACCACAATTCGTAAAAGGATCCGCACTGCCTCCAATCGCCGTGATATTAACATCATTTAAAAATGCACCTGCAGTATTATCAATTGAGCCAATGCTGATATCCCCGCTTGCATATCCCGCACCTGTTCGGGTATCCAATGTAAGATCATAACCTACAGCATTAGCAGAAATATTACGCTCAACCAAAAGAATATCTCCCGAATCACTATTATTGCCAGATTCTGTATCAAGCGTTACATTTGCTCCGATGATAACACTGCCGGTTTGCACCTTGATATTGCCTCCGTCCGTACTTAAATTTGATTTTAATGTAACTGTCGTTGGGGCAGAAAAATTAATCAACCCTGTTCCTCCGGTTGTATTGATTGCAGCTCCAACTGTTACCGCCCCTGTATTGGCTATTGTAACGCTACCACCTTTAGTCGTTATCGCGCCACCGGTATTGTCAAAATCAATTCCCGTAGTACTCAATGCTCCGCCATAAGTATTAACAGCAGCATTGATATCAATGCTACCAACACCAGAGGTATCACGATCTGCAGTAAGCGTCAGGCTGACTGCATCATTGGTTGCGAGATTGCTGTCAGTAAAAACCGCTGCATCCAAGGTAATATTGTTATGCGCCTGAAGAATTAATTGATTTCCATTGGCGTTATTGATATCAATTGAATTTATAACATTAATATTTCCAGCCTGCGGAGCTGTGGGAAGCCCACTGCGAGTTTGAATAGTAATATTTCCTGATTGAAGCGCAATTGCCAAAAGACCTACATCAACAACGGCGCTGTCAGTTGTGGTAAACCAAGTACTTGTGCTAACATCCATGTTGGTATTGCTGGAAGCATTATTACGGATAGTAACGTTATTAGGGTCAAGCAGGAATAGCCCGTTTGTTCCATAAACAGCGCCAAGATGAAATAAAGCTAAAGGATCAACCATGAAATCCTGACCACTCACCTCAACAAAACCTCCATTGCCTGAAATTTCTCCGCCTCTTACCTCTAATGTTGCTCGCGGGCCAACAGCACTTATACCTTCTGAAAGTATCTGTATTTGACCTCCAGATGAATTCTCACCTATTCCATTTGCAGAAATTAAGCTTCCTTCATTAATGACGCTTGCCTGCCCGGATGTGATCAAAATTGAACCAGCATCATGACCGGAAGAACCATTAACATTAATAATCCCGTCATTTACTGCCAGACCTGAAACGCCGACTAATTTTATTATGCCGTCCTCTTCTATGACCTGGCCTGCTTCGATAATAGCTGGCGTATTAACAATCCCTTGTATTAATGATGATGCATATTCTTGAGGAATTAGAATATCACCCAAAACATCTTGTATCTTTGGGACAACAAAACTGATCAGGCCATCGCCATCAAACACTACCTCAGATCGGGTCGTACCGGCAACTACCACATCGCCTACCGTTGCAGTGATCACACCTTCATTGGAAACCAATGGAGACTGCAATACCACAAAACCATTTTCTGCATTAATTACACCTTTGTTGATTATATACGACGACCCCGTTCCTTCTTTAAAATTATACGCACCGCTTAAAAAACCATCATCAGCAATATCAAGGGTCGAGGCAAGTAATCCAGAAACATCTATTCGAGAGCCTGAACCAAATAATATTCCGTTAGGATTAAGTAAAAATATACGGCCGTTTGCCGAAAGTGAACCAAAAATCTCTGAAGGATCTATTCCTATAACACGGTTTAAAACAATTGATGAGCTAGATGGCTGTATAAAATTAACCGATTCTGATGAAGCGATAGAAAAACTATCATAATTTATAATAGCTTTGTCCGACACTGTTACCTGTAAGGAATTTTGCTGAGAGCTATCAAACTGCGCATTGCCACTAACGACACTTTCTCCTTGCGGCAAAGCATCTGCAAACAAACTTATATTCAAAAATAAACAAACAATAAGAAATATATCAGAAAAATATTTTAAATATCTCACCGGAAGTTCCTCCCTAAAATTTGTTAATTGATTGAATATATACAATAGGATCTGAGTCGTTAGACTCATTTTTTCCACTCACAGGATATCCCAGGTCAACTCTGAGACTAAAATCCGGTGTAAACTTAACCCGGGCACCTATACCGGCGCCTGAAATCTCATAATCTTTGCTTTCATCTGCCATCGGGTTCCTAAGAAAGGCTTTGCCATAATCCATAAAAGCAACTAACTGCAAATGCTCTTTGGTTTTTTTATTAGTAAAAGGAATGTTTTTTTCGGCAAGAAATGGCGGTGAGAAACGTAATTCCAAACTTAAGAGATGCCCGCTATCGCCTAAATATTCCGACTGAGAAAAGCCCCTTACAGAATCAGGTCCTCCAATAGAAAACTGCTCTGAAACCGGCAAAACATCGGAAGCGACTTGCAGCGAACTGCGCAATACAATATAAGCTCCCCATTTCAACTGCTGAAATCTGGCAAACTCAAAATTGCTTTTTATGAAATCTCCTCCTGCTCCTGACCTGGAAGCCAAAGGGTTGTCATGGGGCGACCCATCCAATATATCAGCCACTCCGCAACTTGAAAGGAAAGAAAAATAATTCCTACCGTTATAGCTATCTGTATGATTATAGTCTAAGCCAAGCTTAAATATCCTCAAGTCATCACGACTGCTAATATCTCCGATCAAATAATCTCGTATTGTTTTATAATCAAATCCCATATTAACATCTGCGGATGTAACTCGGGTTCTTGTGATCGGATGGGTAAAACCTAAACCATATACTTTACTAATACCTCCCGCATCCAGCTCTCTGTACTCCTTCTGAACATTAAAATCAGAATACATATAAGAAACTTCCGCTTTAGTACCAAATCTATTTACTGGAACTGTGTATGCTGTCTTTCCAAAAAATAAATTATTAACAGGAAAACCCGTCACAGCTCTTGCTGAAAACTTTCCACCATCAATTAAAAAATTTGTATACTCTGCCATGACTCCAGCCCTATGGCGAGAAACATACTTTGATCCGAAATTGTTATAATCGGTAAGAGCATGAAGCGGCATTTTATCCTGGACTTTTAAAACAACGTCTACGGTATAAGGCTGGCTTCCTTTCTGAAATTGGGCTTTGACATTAAGGTCGCGATATTCATTAAGAATGAGAAGGGATTTTAGGAGATAGTCATAATTTACAATATTCTTGGGCCCGGCGCTAAAATGGCTACGAATAAATTCCTGTGTATAATGCTGTGACCCCTCGACGCTAACAGTTCCAAGATTGCCCTCTATGATCTCAATGCGAAAAACTCCATCTTTTATTTCCTGTTCTGGCAAATACGCGCGGGCTAAAAAGAACCCCTTTTTCTTATAAGCATTTGTTATTTCCTGACAAGCATTTTTCAACATCTGGAGAGAAACGGATTCACCTCTATAATCGGCTAATAATTGCAATAAATATTTGCTGGAAAATATTGTGTTCCCTTCAAACAAAAATTTGTTTACAGCTATTTTCTTCTCTCCTGATAAATTCATCTGTTCCGGAAGAGGTTCCATTTCTATCAAAGGCAGGGTATCTTTTTCAAGAGCTCTTTGAATCTCTCTTTGTTCAATTCCCCTCTCAACGACGCCTGCCTTCACCCTCTCAGGTATCACCTGACTAAAAGCCTTTGTCGCAATAAAACACATACAACATAAAGCGAGCATCAACTTCTTGTTTTTCATATATTTTCTCCAAATATTAAATAATTAAGGTAATTCATCCTACTATTCATGTTCATCAAATGTCAACAAAATAAAGCATATAATTTTTGTAATTATTTAAAAATAATAAGTAACAACAACCTTTTCCAACAGCAAAAGAATTAACAATCTACACTCAAACATTTTGTTACGTTTTACTAAAATTTATTGCTTATATCACAATTAAATCTTGTAATCATTTCACGCATTCTAGTCTTTGACTTTTATTTTACAAACAACAATAATAAGATTAATTATAATAAAAAAGGGCC
>JAHJCZ010000174.1 GCA_018812705.1 Candidatus Omnitrophota bacterium | reverse complement strand
TATTATTTTTTTCATTATATCTTTATGTGAAAATTTAAAATTTTATCGTGTTTATGATGTTTTAAAAAATAATTGATTTTATTAGTTATTTCAGTCTAAATATATTCAAATAGCGAGATAACCCTCTTTTTATAAGAATACGATCGTTTATCGACGAAGAAAACAAAGTAGTTAATCCTGACAGAATTCCAGAAGAATTAACATGATGAAAATATCTGTATACCTTTTTCTTGATTAACCATCGTACGACACTTTTTGGGAGTAACTGTGAAATGAAAAGCAAAAATTGAAAGCTGAGCCACTCCTTGTTTACAGTATCTCCCCCTCTTGAAAATGGACGAGTTATATGCCCTTCCATTATTTCTTCATATTGTAACTCATTAAGCAATCCTTTTTGTTTAGCGCTTTCAGTTATAGGTGTCCCTGGATAGAACCTTAGCCAAAAAAAATAGATCCGATTCACTCTATTTTCATTATAAAAATTTGCCATTTCAATAAGATCTTTTTCTGTTTGGTTTGGGAGTCCAACAATATTATCCGCAACGACTTTGATTCCGTGCGTTTGTATTAATTGAATAGAATCTCTTATGTCAGCTGTTGAAACGTGTCGATTGAGAATGGTTTTCCTTATTGATTCATTTAAACTCTGAACTCCTATTTCAATTTCACAACAACCTGCATTTTTTAAAAGTTCTACAGATCTTTTTGATGTATGACTTGGATGCATGTAGCACATGAATGGGATATTTACTTTATTTGAATATTTGTTTGAGAATTCTTCAAGCCATTTTATATTTACACCAAGACTATCATCAAAAAAACGAATATGTTTTATCTTATATTTTTCTTTGGCTATGAGCAGTTCTTTTACAACATTATCCACACTTCTTTGTCTGAAATATGGACCGCCTCCTTTATAAAGTGTTTTTAAATAAGAGTGGCAGCAGTAGCTGCATGAATACACACAACCTCGACTAGCCATAATGTAATAACTTGTAGAAAAATGAGAGCCTTTTGAATAGTAAAGATCTTTTAGTGGCATTGGGAGTTGATCAAGATCCTTTATTAGAGGCCGCATTTCATTTTTTATGATTTTACCATCTTTTTTGAACCAAATGTTTTTTATGGAATAGTCCAATTCACCGTTTTTCATACTTTCAGCAATGTCTAACAAAGGGTACTCTCCTTCACCTAGACATACCATATCGACAAAGTTGTTTTTTAAAACCCTATCTGGCGCAGAAGTAGGATGGATCCCTCCAAAAATTATGGGGACGTCTAATTCTTCTTTAACTAGCTCAGCTATTTGACAGGCCCATTGATAAAAATCTGAAACCACAGAAAATCCAATAATGTCCGGTTTAAACGATTTAACTTTGGAAATTAGTGAAACTTTTTGATCAAAGATTTTATGAAGCCATTTAATATTGATATTTTCATCATTATAAAATTGATGGTCTATGAATATTTCTACATCATGACCTGCTTTTTGAAGGACAGCTGCAATTGATGCAACTCCTAATCTTTCAGATGAATCATTAATAAAGGCTATTTTCATTTTGATTTATTGAACAAACTTAAAAATTTTTTTTTAGTAAAATGAAAGTACCGACAAAAAAAGATAGCCCGAAAATACCGAGATTCAAAGTCGAGTACAGTCAAAGTACGTATTATTGTTAGAATTAATGGGCTTATGAAAGTTGGGAAGTATCTGTATATTTTTTTATCAAGAATATATTTTGTAAAACTCTTTGGTACAATATCAATAATAATAAACAAAATTTGCATTTTTTTGAATAATGTTGTTTTTTTAAGGGTTTTATCAGCTTTATTTCTATCATATCTAAGAGTCCTCAATTCGAGGCCGTCTAAAGAGTCTTCATATTCTTCAGGTAATAACCAATTATTTTCGACAGCTCTCTGGCTTATAATAGTTTTAGGGAAGTAGTGTAATCTATAGAAATAGTTGCGAGTAGGCTTGATACGTGTATAAACTTCTAGATATTGAATGATTTCTTCTTCGTTCCTCCCGGGGAAATCGTATAGATTATCTAAAAGAACATCAATTTTAGATTTTTTTATTAGTAAAATTGCTTTTTCCATTTGGCTGTTAGATATTTTTCTATTAAATAAATTTACACGTATATCTTCATCCCATGTCTGTATGCCTAAAGATATTGATTTGCACCCAGCTGCTTTTAAATAATCTATAGATTCTTCGTCAATTGATACAGGATGCATTACGCAAAAGAAATCCAGTTTTATTTTTTCAGAATATTTTTGGGAAAATTCTTTTAGCCAGTTAATGTTAAATCCAAAGTTAGTGTCATTAAATATAATTCTTTTTGTTTTGTTGTTAATTGATTTTACTAATAGAAGTTCTTCTATAACACTGTCTACACATCGTACGCGGAATTGAGGGCCTTTATTTTTATATAGTTGATGATAATAAGATACGCTACAGTAACTACAATTATTCGGGCATCCTCGGACAGTTAATAATACATAAGAATTTGTAAAAAAAGATGTGCTGTCTTTGAAAACATCCATGTCAGGAATTGGAAGCGAATCTAGGTTTTCAATTAATGGACGTATATCATTCTTTATTAATTCACTGTCCCGTTTAAACCAAATATTTTTTATTGAGTAGTCTATTGTGCCTTTTTCCATGCTATTTAGAAGTTCTATAAAAGCAGCTGTACCTTCTCCAACACAGATCATATCAAATGAATTATTTAAAATTACTCTCTCAGGCACGAAGGAAGGATGCATGCCTCCGATTATAATTGTAACATCCATATGAGACTTAATAAGATTTGCTATTTCACAGGCCCACTGATAATAAGGAGTGGCTACTGATAGACCAACAATATCTGGAGAATATTCTTTTAATTCAGCAATAATATTATTCTTGAAATCAAATAATTTGTGTAGAGGCTTAATAGATAGATAAAGGTCATCAAAAAGACGTGGATCTGTAAGCGTTTTGACTTCATGGCCATTATTTTTTAGGATAGCAGTAAGATGCTGAAGTCCTATATGTTGATTCCAGTCATTAATGAACGCTACTTTCATATTAAATTTCTGTGTTAGCCTTTCTTCCCATCAGCCTAATTTTCATAAAATGAAAATATCTCATAAGATTGATTGATAGAAACCATAGAGATTCTTGGTTAAACGTCACAAAAGCACGAAAAATAGATAATACTGATAAATTTAAAAATGAAGGGAAATATCTGTAGAGTTTATTTTTGATTATATAATATGTTAATTTTCTTGGTAATAAATCCATAAAAATGAATAAGATTTGTATTTTTTTGGATTTTCTGTCATTCTTTTGCTTTGTCGTAGCATTATGTTCGTATCTTAACGCTCCTATTTCTTTGCCTTCTAGGATGTTCTCATATTCTTCTGGTGTTATCCAATTATTAGCTAGAGCTTTTTGACTTATTACGGTCTTAGGATAAAACTGCAATCTATGAAAATTGTTTCTAGTAGGTTTGTGGCGAGTATAAGTTAGAAGAGATTCGATTAGATCTTCATCATCATAACCAGGATATGCAAAAATGTTATCAATTACAGTTTCTATTTTTATCTTTTTACAAAGTTCTATTGCATCTATCATAGTTTCATTTGATACTTTTCGATTTAGCAAATTTTCTCTTATTGTAGTATCCCATGTTTGTATACCGAATGAAATACTCTTGCAACCAGCTAATTTTAAATGTTTTACTGAATCAGGAGTTATGTGACTAGGATACATCATGCAAATAAAGTTTATTCCTATTTTTCGAGAATATTCCTTGGAAAATTCTTTTAACCAATTGATATTAGAACCAAAACAATTATCCATAAATATGATCCGTTTAAGCTTTTTATTATCCTTCTTGATTTCTTCGAGCTCATGTATAACCGTATCGACGCTTCTTTGACGAAAATACTTGTTTTCGTATATTTTATTGAGATATGAAATGCCGCAATAACTGCAGGAATTTGGGCATCCCCTAGTTGTCATTGCATAGTAAGACCCAGAATAATAAGCGCAGCTCTGATAAAACACGTCTTTGTCCGGCAAAGGAAGAGAATCTAAATTTTCAATTAACTGACGAAGGTCATTTTTTATTATTTGTCCATCGTTCTTGAACCAAATATTCTTAATAGAAAAATCAATCCTACCTTCCGCCATACTATTAACTAGTTCTAATAGCGGATATTCGCCTTCACCTATGCAAACCATATCAAAACAAGCGTTTTTAATAACTCTTTCAGGAACTAGAGTCGAATGTGTGCCCCCTATGATAATAGGAACATTAATGTTCTTTTTTATTGATTCTGCCAATTCGCATGCCCAATGATATGAATTCGTAGTAGCAGAAAATCCCACCAAATCAGGCTTATATGATTTAATTTCATTGATGATTTCATTTTTAAAATCGAAATATTTATGTAGCGTTCTAATAGAAATATATAAATCATCAAATAAACGTGGATCTGCAAGTATTTTAACTTCATGCCCACCTTGCTTAAGTACGGCAGTAAGATACTGAAGCCCGATGTCTTGATCCCAGTCACTAATAAAAGCTATTTTCATGATGTTTTGCAAAATGGTTTTAATGATTTCTTTTTTATGAAAATAAAATATCGCCAAAATATCGTTGAGCGAAAATATACAGATTCAAAATCAAAGACAAGTAATGTCCTAAGTATAGTTAGCAAGCTAGGACTTAAAAAAACTGGGAAGTGTTTGTATAAACATTTTTTAATAATATATTTAGTTAGCCTAGCGGGAATTAAATCCATGATAATAAATAGAACTTCGATCTTCCGTAATTCTTTGTCTCTTTTTTCAATAATAGATTTGTGTTCCGGATCCACTTTTAATGTTCCCAGCTCATTGCCGCCTTCCAAGCAGTTTTCATATGCCTCAGGGCTTATCCATCCTTTTGAAACAGCTTTTTGGCTTAATGCTGTATTTGGATAATAATGTAATCTATAAAAATAATTTCTTGTTGGTTTGCATCGAGTGTAGAACTCAAGATGCTTTATCAGATCATCATTGCTGTAATATGGAACATCAAATAAGTTATCAAGCAGGACATCAATTTTGTGGTTTAAAATAAGCTTAATAGCTTTTTCCATGACTTCATTAGAAACTCTTCTGTTGAAAAGATCTGTCCTTATATTTTCGTCCCATGTTTGAATCCCTAATGATATAGCCTTACAACCAGCTTCTTTTAGATATGCTATCGACTCTTCAGTAATATCTTTAGGGTGCATAACGCAGAAGAAATTTACTCCTATTTTCTGAGAATATTCATTAGAAAATTGCTTGAGCCAAGCAATGTCTCTCCCAAAGCAATTATCATCAAACATTATTCGTTTAAGTTTTTTAAACTTGGACTTAATATTAACAAGTTCACCAATAACATTTTCAACGCTTCTCACTCGATACGGCTTCCCTTTGCCTTTATACAATTGATGAATAAAAGACATGCTGCAATAGTTGCAAGAAAATGGACAGCCTCTTGAAGTGACTGTGACATAGGTCTTTGTTGCATATGTTGCACAGCTTGAAAAAATATCCAGGTCAGGAAAAGGTAAAGAATCTAAGTCCTCCCAATAGGGGCGAATCTCATTCTTAATTATTTGCCCATCCTTTTTAAACCATATATTTCGTATTGAATGATCTATCTTGCCTTGCTGCATGCTATTGACAAGTTCTTTTAAAGGATACTCTCCTTCTCCAACGCAAAGCATATCGAAGCAGTCTTTTTTAATAACTCTTTCAGGAACTGATGTTGGGTGGATTCCTCCTATGATTATGGGTACGTCCATGTTGTTTTTTATTAATTGAGCAATTTCACAAGCCCATTGATAATGTGGACTTGCTGCAGAGAAACCTATTAAATCCGGGGAATATTCTTTTAATTCCTTAACGATATCATTTTTAAAATCGAACAAATTTTGAAGTGGTTTTATTGAGATATAAAGATCGTTAAAGAGCCGCGGGTCTGTGAAAACTTTGACTTCATGGCCATCTTGTTTAAGCATGGCAGATAAGAATTGTATGCCTAAATGCTGATCCCAATCGTTAATGAACGCTATTTTCATAAAAATCTTTATATAAAGTTAATGTGTTGATTGATTTTCCAAAGTTAATCCAGAAATTGAATCGGACAAAGTAACTTGCCCATCTTTTTTTATGACAAAACCTTGGCCACAATATTGAGAGATCTGAGCGTCATATTTATAAGGGTCACATACTGTTCCAAAGCTGACTAATAATAATTTTGATGGCATTTTAGGGCTTCTAATATTTCCTGGAAGCAGCATGTTCAAAGGAAGGCATTTGATTTTTTTAATAAATTGACTTCCAAGTATGTTTTTGAGCAAACTAAAAGAAAACTTTAGTTTCGCTATAAAGCTGTTTTCTTGGACTTTATTTCGATAATCATCTAGTTTTTGCTCAAATTTATCAAATTCAAAAACTTTATCAAAAGTGACGAAGGAATCGCCATCTCTCACCAGAGCTGTATGTTGAAAATTGTAGCAGCGTCTGACATTAAGAAATGATAGCAATACATAATAAAACTTTTGAAAGAGGAAAATACTTTTTCTTGAGATTTTGCCATTCATCTGCTGATCAACCATATCAATAAGTGCATCCGGCATTAAAAGGTCATCTTCTGAAAAGTGCTTTTGGGCGTCACCTAAATGCGAAAGTGTTGCAAAACTCACATCCTTGATATATGGATTATTTATTGCAAAATCAAGTATGGGTTTAATTTGGTCTTCATTAACGCCTTTTGCAATAGTAACGTTTAGCCCAGTTTGAATATTTAATCTTTTTAAGTTTTCTAGGGCTTTTAGCTTTATTTCAAGTAGTTCTTTGCCTCTTAGCTTCTTGTATATTTCATCATTAAAACCATCAAATTGAACACTCACATAATCAAGCCCGCAATTCTTTAAATTGCTTAAAAATTCATAATTATCAAGCTTGATCCCATTTGTGTGCATATTTACAAGGTTGCCGCTCTTCTTTAATAGTTTAATCCAGTCTTCAATGTCATTTCTTAAAGTCGGTTCGGCGCCATACAAATAAAAACGGGAAGATTTATTTTTCTTAAGTACTTTGCTAAATTCGTCTAAAGACATATCAGGCATTTTATCTTGATTTGGTTCAAGTAAACAAATAGGGCAATTTAAATTACATTTATTGCTTAAATAAATATAAAAGCGGTTCTGCTTCATTTTCTTGGGTATTACGCGGAAGTAAAAATTAGTTAATCCTTTATAATACCAAGCATGTTTTGATACTAGTATTTTGAAATTGCCATGCTCTGGGCAAGTCTTTTGCATATATATAGAACCATTTGATTCAACAAGTTCAGCCGGTATCTTTTTTGAGCATTTAGGACAAAGACTGGAGGTTTTTCTGATAATTATTTCATCCGCATTGTTCATAAGGTTTCCTTGTATATAAAGCCTTTAGCTTAAGCCAAAGAATACATATTACATAATAAAAGTAACGGTTAATAGTCCTTTTTTTAAATAATTTTGTGTCATGGTCGAAGGAAAATAGGATTCTATAAAAATAGAATATTGCTGGATTGAATATGCTGGGGAAGTACCTATATACCTTATTTTTAATCATATATTTTGTTATAGACTTTGGAAAAATATCCATAATATATAGAAAGCTTCTCATTCTTGTATTATCTTTTTTATATTTTTCATTTGATGAGATAGAGTTTAAACATGCTCCCTCTTGATCCTGTCCCTCCATTATATGATCGTATTGTTCTTTTGGTATAAAAGATCCCCTTTTTGCCTTTTCGGTTATTTCGCAATTAGGATAATATTTCAATTTGTTGAAAATAAGCCTGTTTGGTTTAACTTCTGTGTAATTCAACAGTGAATTCATAAAAATTTCATTGTCTTGCCCTGGAACATCAAATATATTGTCACAAACTAGTTGTATTTTAGTCTCCTTAATTATCCTTATGGCGTTAATCATTGAATCTGAAGGGACACTTCTATTGAACCATTCACTGCAGATACTATTGTCCCAGGATTGAATCCCTAGCGTAATTGAGCAGCAGCTAGCGGCTTCTAACAGTGATACATACTCTTCAGTAATCAAGTTGGGGTAAGTAGTACAAGTAAACTTAATTTTGATCTTTTGAGAGTATTCTTTAGTGAATTCTTTTAGCCAGTTAAGGTCGTATCCAAAGCAATCATCATAAAACACCACAGTATCAATTTTATATTTACTTGCATGTTGAGATATTTCTTTTATCAGACTTTTGACACTTCTAAAACGGAAATATTTTCCGTTATTGGAATATAATTTTCTCAAAATAGAATGACAACAATAGCTGCAAGCATAAGGACATCCTCTGCTGGCTATTATCGAGTATCCTTTTTTAAATTGCGGACTATTGTTGTAAAAGAGTTCCTTGTCCCTAATTGGCAGATCATCAAGATTATCAATAAGCGTTCTCAATGGGTTTTTGAGAATCTCATCGTTTTTCTTAAACCATAAATTTTTTATAGAAAGATCTATTTGGCCTTTTTTTAGGCTCTCAGCCAATTCTAGTAAGGCATACTCACCTTCCCCGATACAGACGATATCTACGCAAGGATTGCTTAGGACTCTTTCTGGAACAGATGTTGGGTGAATCCCTCCAAAAACAATAGGAACACTAAGAATGTTTTTTATCTGACTGGCAAAATTTATGGCCCATTGATACGATTCTGTATCAACAGAAAAAGCAATTAGATCTGGCAGATAGTCTTTTAACTTGCGCAGTAATATTCTTTTGTAGTCGAAGAAATTGCCTAATCTTGAAGAATTGATAATCGCATCGCTGAATAATTGCGGATCAGAAAAAAGCATTACTTGGTGACCACCTTCTTTAAGAACTGCAGAAATGTATTCTACTCCTAAACGTTCAACGCAATCATTTACAAAAGCTATTTTCATAAGAGTTTTTATATATCTTTAAAGTTAAATATTTTATTAGTAATAAAATGGAAATATCTGTTAATTGCCCAAGCACGTTGTAATCTGGCATTCATGTCAAACGCAAGCAGGTTTCTTAATATGACTACTAATGCCGGGCCAATAAATGATGGGAAATATTTATATAATTTCTTTTTTAAGATGAATCTTGAAATGCTCCTTGGAAGCAAATCAATTAAGTAAAACAAGATTTGGTATTGGATCAACTTTTTGCTAACATTATCGCCACCAACGGAAAAAGATGTTACGTTATGTGCATTCATAACTTCTTCATATCTATCCTTACTTAACCAGTTATTGTCATATGCCATTCTTGTCATTTTTGTATTAGGATAATGCCTAAGCATATAAAAATATATGCGTTTAGGCTTAATCTCTATGTATTTTTCGGCGCTTTTTAGTATGTCTTCATCTGTCTGGTTTGGCAGGTCAAAAATGCTGTCTGTCATTATTTCTATATCGGCATCTTTGATTAATTGAATGGCCTGTTCCATGGTCTTATTGTCAATGTTCCTAAAGAGTATATTTTTTCTTAATTCTTCATTCCATGATTGAACGCCCATGTCAACTGTATGGCAGCCTGCCTCTTTTAAGTATAGAACACTTTCTTTCGTTACGTCATTAGGGTGCATTATGCACCAGAATTTAATTCCAAATTTTGTTTTATACTCCTGAGAGAACTCTTTTAGCCATTTGAGGTCATATCCAAAACAATTGTCCATAAAGGCTATGAACTTTATTTTATGTTTCTGTGTGCTTAAACTTAGTTCATCTAAAACATTGCTAACACTGCGCTGTCTAACTTTTGCGCCTTTTCCTTTATAAAGTTCATGCAAGTATGAATGGCAACAATAGCTGCAGGCATTGCTGCATCCTCTAGAGGTCATTGTTATATATAAACCGGTTCTGTTAAAATGAGGGCTTGCCGAGTAATAGAGATCGGTATCTGGCATTGGAAGAGAATCTAGGTCACTGATAAGCGGGCGAACTTCATTTTTAATTATTTCTTCACCTTTTCTAAACCAAATGTTCTTTATGCTGTGATCAATCTCTCCTTTTTCAAGGCTATTTGCTAATTCCAGCATGGCGAATTCGCCTTCTCCAAGACAAAGCATATCAAAATTCTTGTTCTTCATTACTCTGTCGGGAACTGATGTAGGATGAATGCCTCCAACAATAATCGGAGCAGCAATTTCAGCTTTTATCTTTTCAGCTATATTGCAGGCCCATTGATAGAAATCGGTCACAATAGAGATTCCAATTAGATCAGGACCGTAGTCTTTTATGTCTTTTACTATTTTATTTTCGTAGTTAAATAGCTTGCTTAATGATTTTATTTGAATAACATCATCTGAGAATAATTGGGGATCCATGAATAATTGAACTTCATGCCCGTGCTGTTTTAGAATAGCTGACATGTATTGAATCCCTAATTGTTGAGACGAGTCATTTATAAATGCTATTTTCATTTGTTAAATATCTTTTTTTGAAAAAATGAACATATCTGCTGAGAGCACTTTTTCTGTTAACTTTTGATTCATATGTTGAAGTTGAAAAATTATTTAATATTGAAATTATTGCTGGGGTAAATAGAACAGGGATTTTGCTATAAATTCTTTTGTTTATGACCCATTGTGAAATGTTCTTGGGTAATATTCTAACCAGCAAGAATAGAAAAAGGTATTGAAGAACATCCTTTTTAGTCATATTGCCGTCAGCAGATAGATACTTGCCATAATCACCAGATAGTATTTTGTTATGGTCTGCCTCACTTAAGCTTCCCTCGTTTAATGCATAAGTAGTTATGTCAGTCTTTGGAAAATATTTAAGTATAAAGGGGTATGTTCTGCTTGGCCTTATCTCGCTATATATTTGAGCAGCTTTGATTATATGCTCCTCCTTCTGTCCTGGATATCCTAGAATATCACCTGTGACCAAATTAATATTTTCTTTTCTGATCAGCTTCATTGTTTCGATCATTATTTCATTTGAAACATTACGTTTGAAAATATTCTTTCTTGTTTCTTCATCCCAGGATTGAACCCCGATCTCGATCTCTCCACAGCCTGCTGCTTTTAGATATTTTAAGGATTCTTTCATTTTATTGCTTGGAAACATCATGCAGTAAAAACCTATTCCTATTTCCTCCTTGTATTTGACTGAGAAATCTTTAAGCCAGTCAATGTCGTATCCAAAACAATCATCAAGAAAAAATATGGGCTTAATGTTATATTTTTCTTTAGCTTGTTTTAGTTCTTCAATAACATTATTAACGCTTCGTAATCTTACGTATTTCCCCTTATCCTTGTATAAATGCTTGTAATATGAATTACAGCAATAAGTGCATGAATGAGGGCATCCTCTGCTTGCTGCAATGTAATAAGATTTTGAAAAGTGCGGGCTTTCAGAAAAGTATAGGTCTTTATCAGGGAATGGCAATGAGTCAAGATCTTCGATCAGCGGACGAATATCGTTCTTTATGATCTCACCGTTCTTTTTAAACCAGATATTCTTGATGGAATAATCCATTTCACCATTTTGCAGGCTATTTGCTAATTCAAGGATTGGATATTCGCCTTCTCCAACGCAAACCATATCGACATTTTCGTTTTGAATAACAAACTCAGGTACAGAAGATGGATGAATGCCACCCATTAATATTGGCGGGTTCATCTCTTTTTTGATCATTTCGGAGATTTTTGAAGCCCAAGGATAAAAACTAGAAACAACGGAAATGCAGATAAGATCAGGCTGGTACTTTTTTAAATTTTTGATCATATTTATTTTGCTATCGAACAAATGAGCTAAAGGTTTGATGGTAATGAATTCATCATCAAATAAAAGCGGGTCTACGAACAGTTTTGTGTTGTGTCCTGAAGCTTTCAATACAGATGAAATATATTCAATGCCTAAATGTTCACAAGAATCGTTAACAAATGCTATTTTCATAATAAATTGGTTTTATCTAGTTGTAACGTTGCAAATTCTCTTTAGTGATCTCGATTAATTTTTTAAACAAGCTGCTGCTATTGTTAAAGGAGTTTTGTGCTTTTGCCAGGATCAGTTCTCTTTTGCTTATGATCTCCTGGCTTAAATGGTTCTTTAGTTGTTCTGCCTTCGTATTAGGCCTTTTCTCATAAGCAAAAATATCTATATAATCGAACTTAATAACTTCAATAAACTCCCTAGTTAATTCGAAGTCATTGTCAGATTCTCCTGGAAAACCAACGATAAGATCAGTTGTTATTTTAAGACCAGGTGCTTTTTGCCTGAGCTTCAATAAACATTCTTGAAGTTCTTCGATCCTGGTGTGCCTATTCATCAATTCAAGAATTGTATTGCTTGCTGATTGAATAGGTATCTGGATGTACAATATCCTTTCTTGGTTCTTTATCAATATCGGTTCAAGCTCTGCATAATATTTAATAAACCATCGAGAATTAAAATTTGAGATTGCTATTTGGAAAGTTTCATTCTTGCCAGATTCAAACAATTCATTTAGCAGTTCAATTATTGTGTTTCCTTTATCCAAGCCATAGCATCCGGAGTCTTCAGTTAAAAGATAATATTTTTTATAACCATTATTTAATCCACTTCTAAATTCAGCAAGAATATCATTTAAAGGTTTGCTGTTTAATCGGCCTGTTGAGTGTTTTTTTGCACAATAACTGCAATCACCCAAACAGCCTTTAGATATTCTTAAATAAAAGAATTCATTACGGTTGCATGTTAAGTATGGATTGATATGAGATTTGACAACAGGAAGATGTCTAATGCTTTGCGAAATTGTATGTAGCCATTCTTTAAAGAATGAATCGCCGAGTTTGCATTTTTTAAAAATATTATTAATGGAAGATTGGAAAGAGAGCTTCTTTTTAAACAATACGCTATGTTTGACTTCTTTAGCTTTAATTATGTTGGGTTCGGGAACATCGTTAAATGGTATTTTAGGTTTTATGATGTCATCTAATTGCGAAATATTTGTCGGAGATAAAAAATATAGCTCTCCCAGTTGTTTTAGAATGTCAGGATTTATTGAAGAAAGGCATCCGGCTACAACTAATTTTGCTGAGCTACGCTTCCTTTTTAAATGATATTTCAAATAATCTAGAGAACTACTATCCTCTTCTTTACCAAAAGAACAGGTGCTTATGATAATTAAGTCTGCTTGGAGTGCTTTTTTAACTGGAACCCATCCATTTATTTTTAAATAATCAGAAATTTTTTGACAATCGAGCATCCTCTCCATACAAAATGTTGATGCATTTATATAATAAGTTTTCATTTTGAATATTCCCAGAAATTGTAAATATTGAGCAAAAGCTTAAAATTAATTATGAAAATCCTAAAAGTTCAAAATTTAAAGAGATGGTTTTTCAAACATTGAAATCAAAGATTTATATACATTGTTAGCCATAATCAGAAGGCCTTCTTCAGTGCAGTGGTCAAAATCTGTAAAATAGTGATTCCACCCATCCTTCTTTACTAATTCTTTAAAAACAGAGTAATTGTCAATAAAAGGAAGTGAGTATTTATTCGCTGTTTCTTCAAGAATTTTGTTTGCTGAATTATAGGGATAAGGATAATTTTGAATTATCAATTGAATGTTATTTGTTTTGCAGATTTCTACAATCTTATCCAAATCAGCTCTTAGCCAGTCATTTAACCTTTCTTCCCACTCACTTCTGTTTGAAAAATATTTTATATAGTTGCTTATTGTCTCGTTTTTCTTGATCCCAGGAGATTTAAGCAGGATTCTATTATATAGATCAACAAAATATTTTGAATCATACTGGCTTTGCAATTCGAAAGACCTTGCTAAAAAATAATAAAGTTCTTCGATCCAGGGTGCTTTTTCAACGGCCTTAGAAAAATATTCGAAAGCAATATTGTATTTTCCCTGAGTAATAGCAAGATATGCATAGTAACCCTCAGGTTCAGGATCCTGAATGTCAGTATTAAGTTCGATAGCTTTTTTGTAAGCTGTTTCGGCTTCAATAAATTGATGTTGTAATCTATAATAATTTCCCAATCCGATGTAAGCTTTTACACTGGCAGGATTCAGTTTTAAGATATTTTTGTAAATGCTAAAGGATTCACTAAAATTTCTTTCAAGCAAATGGCATTCAGCTAACTCAAACAAAGCATCTTCATTATTGGCGTTTCTTGTAAGGATGTGATTAAAAGAATCTTTTGCTTTTTTATATTTGGCCTGAGCAACATAAATTCGTCCTAGGCTAATATAGGCATCATCATTATCTTCAAAAGTTTCAATAGCTTTTTTATTGTAGAATTCAGCTTTACTGAATTTTCTTTGGCTTAAATACACTCCTGAAAGCGGAAGATAAAATAGTTTTTCAAGATCAGGATCGGAGCCCATATTATTGAGCATGATCATTTCAGCTTCGTAAACTTTCCCCAAGTTAACATACAAGGATCCTAAATGTAAATGCAGCAGAGTATTGTTCGGATCATTCTTGATTGAAAATTTTAAAAGCTCTTCAGCATCTAAGTATCTTTGTTTGCGAGTAAGCAAATTGGCATAAGATAAAATAGTGTTTAGCTCGGAAGGCACGAGGTTTAAGATCTTTAAAAATATCTTTTCAGCTTTTTCAAATTCAGAATTGTTTAAATAATAGTCACCTAATAATTTATATTGAACAAAAAATTTAGGAGTTGTTTTTAAGGCTTTGCTATACTCTTCTTCTGCAGCTTCGTAATTGTGATCGTTAAAAAGTTGATTGCCGCGTGCAATATGATATTGATAAGTTCCTTTTGAATCTAACCATTTAGGGTTTACGGAAAAAATATTGTTTTCTTCTTCTTTATCTAATTGATCTAGGGATCTTGGTAGCGAAACATCTTTTTTGTAATTAGAGTTCCTAAAAAATGGCCGCATGTGTTTCACATTATTATAACTATTTGCCTTAGAGCTAAGGATCAGGCCTCTTAGATTTGTAGCCATAATCTTAAGCATATTAACTGATTTTAAATTAGTGATGAAATTTATAAATGGAAATTTCGATGGGCTGTATCCTTTTAAATTGTACCTGTTGGCTGAGCCAATTAATAAAACGACATAATCAGGATGATATGCGCCAATAAATTCATTTAGCCTGTTAAGGATAATTGTTGAGTTACTCTCGCAAAGTCCTGCGTTAATAACATTAACATTGTTCTGTCCGTTTTTTAAAAAGATATTTTGCAGTTTTGCAGGGTATGTTTCTGTGGGAGCAACCTCGCCGCCCCATGTATATGAATCACCTATTGCTATTACAGTTTTAGTGTTATCAGAATGCTTAATAGCCTTAGAATCATCAGTAATAATATGCCTAGGGGTGATGTAATGACTTAATAAGTTAAGTGCTAATTCTAAAAGAACTAGACTAATAATAGTAG
>JAHJCZ010000184.1 GCA_018812705.1 Candidatus Omnitrophota bacterium | reverse complement strand
GTTTAGGTATCATGCCAGATTATTATGAGCGTCCTAATTTTGATAGGCCTGACCTTGCACCGTATCTAGAACCAGACACATCCATGTTAGCATTAAATATGCCAGATGGTTCTAATATTAGACTTTCAGCTAAAATTGATAGAGGCTTAGCAAATATTGGGACTCCAGAGCAAATTCAGAGGAGAGTAGATCTTCTAGGCAAGAGACAAGCGCCTACAACAGTTGTTGGTTTTACACCAACTAAACCTGAGTATAGACAAGCATATACAGAGCAGCAAAAAGTATTTGAAGCTCAGGTTTCTGATCTAATTAGAGATAAAATAGCACAAGCAGACATGGGATTGGTTGACAATAAAGAAATCGTTGTTTACTCAGTTGGACTAGGTGCTGAGCCTAAGGAAGCATTTGAAACCGTTAGTATTGTAAGAGATACTATTGAAACAGAGATACAAAGAGAAAGAAGCATAGGCAATGACGTAGGCAGCGCATCTGATTGGCAAGTAAGATTCGTAGGAATGGATATTAATAATAATGTCGTTGAAACAGCTAAACAAAGCTTTGCTCAGGAAAATCTTCCAGCTGCAAGAAGCATAGACAGTCCAAGAATTTCAATGCAAGCAGTAAAGGCTAATGCATTAGATGTTAATGATCTAAGCAGAGTCGTTGTTGAAAATGGCGGCGGAAGCCGTGGAGACATAGTTTTACATAGGAATATCACATATGGTAATGATCTAGCTGTTTCAGGAATTATAAGCCGTGAGCGTCTTGGTATTAGTGAACAAGGAACGATGCAAGAGCCAGAAAAAGGCATTCCAACTACGAGACATATGCAGGCATGGCAGAAAGCACTTAATGTATACACTCAATTAAAGAATACAACAGCTCTAATGAATGAAGGTGGCATATACGTTATAGAGCCTGGAACAGCAGATGTTGACAATGCATTGGTAGATAAGAAAGCTGAGTTAGCACATAGATTCGTAGATATAGATGGAGCTAGTATGGTTATGGCTACTGATGAGACTACGCTTCCTGTTACAGGTATTTATAGAGTTCAGGATCCTGTAAGAATATCTAACATGAGTTTTGTTGATTTTGTAGATAGAGTTGAAAGTTCAGATGCAAGAACATATAGCCCTGCAACGTACACTGCAGATTATACAAAGCCTGTGCTTCCTGTCCTTGATTCACAATTTGCTGATCCTATAGGCGTTGGCGCTAGTGATCCTGCAGTTTTTGGTGCTCCTCTGATGCCTAGTATAACGATTGGTATTTTAGGGCCAATGGCAAGGGCTAGAGATTTAAGCAAACCTAAGGATATGGCAGCACTTGTTCCTGGTCCAAATTATCAAAGCGTTGGCATTAATGTAGATAATAAAGGCAAAGTTAATGCAATATATAGCGCTCAAGAGAATAGAGTCACAGAATTTGATACAGTAGCCTCTTATGATAATAGAGTTGCGGTTCCTATTGCTAGAAATGCTGAAGGACAAGAGTTTGTAGTTGCGAAATTGAGAGATGGAGATTTTAATCTTGATCGCGGAGATATTGTTAGGAATATAGATATAGATGGGCGTAAAGTTAAAGCTATTGTTTCACAGAATGGCGAGGTTAAGAGTATCCTTAGATCAAACACAGCGGCTTTAGCTGTTGCTTCACTTCCTGTTGGAATGAAGTTAAGTGATAGAACAGAGGTTGTGGCTGTCAAAGTAGATACTGCAAAGAAACAACCAGTTTCTTATTCCGTAAGATATGACGATAATGGAACGCAGAAAATAGCAGAGATCACAGCTGATAGTTTTAACCGACAATTTGTTATGCCAGAACAAGAGCAAAGGGAAACTATTGCTGCGGTAGAAAGACGTCTATATGAGAGATTTGATGATGAGAGTGCAATTATCACAGCTGATGCACTTCCAGTAGAACATGTTCTGCGTGAGGTTGCAGATACGCTGGTAAGAGACTATGACATGGATTACAGCAACATCAAGGTTATAGATGTAGAGTCTCCAGAATGGGATGAAGCTTTAGAACAAGAGATAGCAAAATTACCTTCTGCTCAACAGGAATCTTTCCGCTGGACAATGCAGGGACAAAGTGTTGGAGCTTTCCGATCAGGAGACAATATTGTCTTGGCAAAAGCAACACACAGCCCAGAACTTATGACTGCTATTGGTAAAGCAAACGTATTACGCAGCCAAGGACAGGAAAAGATCCATGCTCTTGATACGGCTATTCATGAGAGCTTTGTTTCATCAGGTGAATCACACGAAGTAAATCTAGCTTATCAGAGAGAAATGACACAAGATCCTGTTGACAGTTTTAGATCTGATCAGACAGGACAAGCTACATTCGTACCAGAGTATATGGCTCAAGCACAAATGTTGGCTGATCGTCAATTTGATATAGTAGAACCAACACGATATGCAGAATCTGAAGGCTTAGACCTTACAAAGTTGCAACAAGCAGCTGAACAGCAAGCGCAGGCTGAACATAAACAGGTTGAACAACTTAGAAATGAAGTTGTTGCGTTTATGGAACCACGCATTGCTAGGCTTCAAGAACAACAAAGCTCACAAGAAGTTTCCACTATAACAACTGAGATGAGAACGCAACTTGAGCAAATGACTCAAAAATATGATTCAGGACTTGCTCATTCAATGGCGTTAGCTCTATCAAATGGCGACACACTTGATTGGGATATTACACAGCCTTTAGCATATGCTAATGATCCTGTACGCCGCCCACAAGCTATAAGTAAGATAAACAGTATAATTGATAACTTGAGAGCATTTGAGCCAACACAGGCTAAATTTGAGATAACTAAGGACAATCGCTTGATGCCTGTCGCTTCTGCTCAACTAAATATGGCGGCAGATAGTGCAATATTATCAGATCGAATCTTAGATCGAAGTGTGATAGCAGAAGATTATTCAAGAAGATTGCCAGGAGAAGGGGATAGACATTTTGATATTAGTGTAGGAGAAACAGGGGCGCAAGAGATCAAAGCTTTTATAGACGAAGAACATTCTGTAGGAAGCAGGCCATATGTAGGTTTTGGTGATATGAGTAAAGTAGCCGCGATGAACAAAGGATATAGTTCAAGATTGGTAGACGTAATAATTCCAGCATCAGTAAAGGTTGCTGATGAAGTATTGCAAAGAGAAGGAGGAAGAGCGGCAAGGATAGGCGGAGATGAAATAGGAATAGTATTACCAGGAAGTTTGACAGAAGAGAGAGTAGATCAAATAAGGAAAGAAGCACAGCAAGAAGTGTCTAAGATAGGGTTTGATAGATTTGCAATGGCAAAAGTAGAAGGGATTACAATAGAGAATAAGGCAGCAGTAGCAACTGTAGTGAGAACAAGTTTAGGAAATGCAGTAATCAATGATCTGTATGAAGATGAAGATGGATATTTTATTATTTATGATAAGCAAGGATTAGACTTAGATGCAAGCGTCGGATATGTTGAGAAGGTATTAGCCTCTGCAGGAATAGTTGAAGCAAAGGTAAGTGAGCCATATGCATTATTTAGTCCAAGAGTAAGTTTTGGAATGGATAGAGCAGAACAGTTAGAGACAACAGCAGCATCTTATGGAGCAGCTATCACAAAGGGCGAGTTTATTCTTAATGTATCAAAAGAAAATAATAGAAATGGCGGGATGGGAAGAGATTATCGACGAGAATTAGCAAGGTTTGAAGCATCATCAACAACAATGACAAAGATTCCAGCAGCAACAAAGAAAGAGATCGTTTTAGGAAGCGCAAAATCTTCAGGAATCAAGGTGTATGCAGATCAGGTAGAGCCTTATTATCCGGCATTCAACCGCGAGACATTAGGTGGCATAGTCGCACAGGCATATAACAATGATCAAGATGTCACGCTTATAAGGATAGATACTCGTTATGTTCCAAGAGGTGAATTTGCAAATGAAGTAAAGCAAGCTATAACAGATGGTAAATTCACAGTAGATGCGTTAAGAGGAAAAGAAGATGGAACGTTTGGATTTAAGGTTGTCAATGAATTTTCAGATCATGAGAAAGCTAATGAAGTAATTCTTACACAAGCAAATATATATAGAAGTGAAGTGCAGGAAGAATTGTTAAAGAATGAAAATGTAGAAGGTGCATTCTTAGTAAGAGGCCCACCAGATAACTTCTATTTAGCAGTAGTAACGCCAAAGTATACTGCAGTGGAACCAAAAGTATTTGTTGAAGCATTTGAAGCCGCGGAAAGAAAGATCAATGCGGACGCTGATGTAGAAGCAGATATTCAAATCACAGCAAATTTAGTGTCAACAAGGGATGTAGGCAGTAATACAGATGTGCTAATAGGGACAGTAGATAAATTAGCAACAGTTGAAACAAGTATACCTGTAAACAATAGAATTAAAGCCTTTGATCCTGCAAAAGAACCAGCTTTCAAAACAGAACTTGCATTATTAAGAGTTGTAGGAAGAAATATGTCCCGACAAGTCTTAGAAGATAAGTTCGGTGATCCTTCAGCTATTCCCGACAGCGCGATTCTCGCTTCAAAAACATTTAAGGGTGCTGCACATGTTGCGGGTTCGCTTGTTAACAAGCATAATAAGATCAGGGATCTTATGGGCGGGGATTTAAGCGCTATCCCTAAATATGAAAGATTTAAAGCCAGTGGTCAGGATGCGGTTATCGATATGACTGTTTATGCAGATGCAAAAACTGTAGAGCAGCTTAACAATGAAGGCAAATATGGCAAGAAGGAATTTGCAGCTGTTAGCAGATTGGCAGATGTATTAGCTCAAAATAGTTGGGATGCAAGGATGAGCTTTACACCTCAAAATGTAAAGATCGTCAAGGATCCTATTACTCAACAAATGAGCGCATATATAGACAATGTTGCAGCAGTAAACAAACAAGATGCCACTCCAAGAATGCAGACTGAACTAAAACAGGCTTATCAAATAGGAATGAGAAGAGATTGGCCAGGTCCTTCAGTTATTGGACCTGAAGCATCGGAGAAATATGTCATAAGACACACTATAGAAGCAGAAAAGTCAACCGGTCTTAAAAAGACACAAGAGTTAATGACTGCTGCTTTCTGGTCGGGCGATGATGCAACAGCAATCTCATTATCGGAAGAATTGAATACCAACCCTAACATAGAAAGACAGATTGAAAGTTTTGTTAAAAGATGGATGGTTCCAGGAAGAGTTATTAGAGGAGAAGCTGTTATTTTTGGAGTAGATACTTTTAAAGATGGAATGAAAACACCTGACGAGTTAAGGTCCGAAGGAAAAGGACCTTTAGGAGTTACAAATTATTCAGTACATGCTGCGGGAGTTGATGTTGCCACAATACCAATAAAAGGAGGCTATAAAGCTTCTGTAGTATATGATCAAAAATATGGTGCAGGCAGCCAGCCAGGAAAGATCACATATGTTCTTGATTATTTAATAAATGATGATGTTTTGAGCAAAGCAAAAACAGTAGATCTTGATGTTGTTGATAGCGGAATTGCTCAAGGTAGTCGAACTTTCTACGAAGTAGATGGCAAACCAATGTATGCTGTTAGAGATGATAAAACTCAAGAAATAGTTGCAGCTGTTGTTGCTCAAAGGATCGAACCAAAGCACATTAAGGCAATAATAGCAGCTAAAGAAGATTTACCTGAAGTATTCAAGGTTTTGAGAGCTAATCCTGAGCTAAATGTTCCTGTTATTGATGTTGATGGCAAACTATTATTCATGAAATCCAGATTGCCAGAGGCTTCTTCACAGAGAGTTATGTCTCAGCTTAAAGTAGCAGATCCAAAACTAGCTGTTATGTTGCAAGCACAACCAAGCAAAACGGAAGATTCTTTAGAAGTGCATGCAACTAAAGTTATGAATTTCAGTGAAGATTATTTACATTCTGTAAGCATGCCAGCTGGTTTTGACAGAGATGCATTTGAAATGACATTAGGTTTGCATGATATAGGTAAGGTCAATGCAATTCAACAAGGTTCAAGAGGCAATCAGCATGCTGAAACAGAAAAAATAGTTAGAAGCCTAAGCCAGCAAAAGCAAATACCTCTTAATGAACAACAAACTAGGATCGCGCTTGCTTTGATCGACGGCGATCCTATTGGCCGTTATATGCAAGGAATAGAGCCAAGTGTTCAGGCTACAAGCACAGAAATTAAGAGAATGGCAGATCAAAGCGGAATGCCAGCAAGAGATTTCTTTAAAGTTCTTACAATGTACTATCAGTCTGATGCCGGAAGCTATTCAACATATGCTGGCGGTGGCGGAGCGACAGATTATTTATTTGATTATGATCAAGAACAAGGAAGCATCGAGTTTGATAGTGCTAGACAAAGATTAAGATTTACTCCACAGGCAGAAAGCAGATTTGTTGCACTTGAGAGAGATTTGTTCAAAGAAACTGCTATAGCTCCAGACCGTGCACAATTAAGTTCAAATGTTTATCAAGTAGCTCTTACAGAGACTTTAAGAGCTTCAGAATGGAAGAATGTTAGTACCCCAAGAGTAGCTGATGTAAGTCCAAGATTCGTTTATGAAGTGGGCGATTATGTAGTTCATGTCCCAACTAGAGAAGAAGTTGCTCAGCATTAAACTATGCGTATTGCAATGAATGATTTTGGTAAGCATCTTGTTAAGACAACAAGAATAGAAGGCACATTAGATGATTTAAGTAATGGCGTTACAAGAGACCTTGCCAATACAGTTTATTCAATTTCGGGAGATGAAACAAGAACACTGTTCGTTCAGGAAAAAGTACAGCCTTTATTTAATACTTATGTAACAAATTCTGGCGGACGCCTTGTTTCAGAAGGTGGAGCTTTAACAGAACTTTATTCAGAGCCACAAGAAGCTAAGCAAATTATTGACCAATATTTCACTATGGTTGAAGATATGTGGAAAATGGGCATATTCAATACAGATGCTACGCTTCTACAGGTTGGTCTAAACAATTATGGAGAACTTAAATTCTATGATCTAGGAGCCTTTACAGAAGGCGTTACTAGGCATGATCCTATGGCTGTTAGACTATTGCATGATAAGAATATTGAATATATAGAAAAGTCAGTTGCTTTGATGGGTGAAAACGAAGCCTCTAGAGAAGTAGCTGATTACTTCAAACAAAGAGCAGATGAAACCTTTAATGCAGAGAATTTCTCAGCGCTATGGAAGGAAGATCTATCTAAAGATTCATACGATCGTTTTGTATCAAAAGAACAGCCATTGAGAAGAGCGGTTGAGCCTGTTTCTTTGACAGTTATTCCTCAGCAAGCAGTACAAGCGGCAAGAGAAGAAAGAGATCTCTATAGAATAGAAGAGCAAACTACTACAACCATCACTGCTGATATGAGTGGACTAAATGCTGAATATAAGCCAGTTATTTATTCGGTAGTTAGTAGTTATAATGTTCAGGCAGCTATGGATAGCGATATTGTTAAAATTGACGGTATTAAAGTTTTGCCTAGAGATATAATCTCAAAGCGCAGGGTTTCGACTGAAACAGTTCAAAGTAATAATGGACAAAAAACAGTCCTTTATGTTCCAGAAGATGCTACTCCTGGTGAAGTTTCTGAATTCTTAAAAGGCCAAAAATCAGCTGATCAAGAAAAGTTGGAAAAATATGCATTTGCAAAAGAATTTAAGATGGCTAGTGATTTTTTGAAGAAGCTTAGCGGAAAAGAAGAGACGCCACAAACACAATCTTTTGAAAGTCTTTTCCCTGAAGCACAAGTAGACGCTAGTGCTAGATATGATTTCAGAGATGATTTTAGAAATGATTTGAAACCTGCCGCGATAGGTGATGCTTCAATGCTTTCTTTCAGCGAGAAAAAGAAGCTTTTCAATAGATATACTGGAACTATTGATACAAATACAGGCCTAGTATTTGCTACATTTGAACCTGACATCAATGCAAGAGTATTAGAAGTTGCTCGTGACATTTCTGGCAATAGACAAATGGATATGGAACAAGCCTGGGACCTTCTAAACACTGATAAAGATTTTGCAGCCAAGATGGATAATGACAGCTTTATTAGAGATATCACAGATGATAATTATTCAAGCATGTTTAGATATCCAGAACTTTATGATGCGATTTTGACAAAATTGATTGACTCAGCTGTTGCAAAAATTGAAGCTTCAGAAAATACTCCTCAAGAGATCAGCATTGGAATAGTTGGTTCAGCTTATGGTCAGGAACCAAATACTGTAGCTATTTTAGCAAAGAGGAAAGCGGAACAGGAATTAGCAAGAATAGGACAGCCTAAAGATGCGATTAAAATAAAGATCAATGTCATTGGCAAGCCTGGTAAGACTCATTACAGGCTGCTTAATAACCGCATAATTTATACCCCAGAAAGTTTATCAACGGTTGGAGCAACTGTAGAAGAAATGACATCGCCTGCCAGCAACTTGATCGAAGGCGAATTAGAGAGATACTTTACGCCGACGACAAATGGTAATTATGTGCGCAGCGCAGAATTGAATTCAATGATGCAATTCAATGCAATCGATCTAGTTGATCAAACTACACATAATATTGGCATACCAAAAGTGGATATGTTGTTGGTTCATAATGTTATTCAGCATTTGGATACTCCTTTTATGGATTTAAATACAAACAAAACTGTTCCAAGAGCAGAGCAGGGGGCTAGCAAGGCTGTAAAAGAAGCGGCAACTATAGCATTTGATCTACTAGATTCAATGGTCAAGCCTAATGGCATTATATCGATCATAGCTGAAAGCAATGATGTTCATCCAGAGATTTCTAATGCAGAAAGAAGTAGTATTACAAACAATACTGCTGCTTACACAGAGGCTGCGGATGTTCAAGCGATAGCTCCTATAGCTCATGTATACGTTAAGAAAGCTTTTGATCAGAGAGCTGATAGCGCAGTGCTAGGGAATCAATATGAAATGCCTAGATATCAAGTAGATGAAGCCTTAAGAACAGTGGGTCATTCTCAAGCTCCTAAAGAGAAGATCAGAAAGGCATTTTCAGATTTAGTCAATGCCCGCTTAAGTAGTGACAATGATTTTGATGCAAGACAGTATCCTATAGAAACCCAAAGAATGGCTAAAGTGATTAATAGGGCTTCAGAAGAAATTTCTAGCTTGATGGTATTTGCTGGTGATGCGGCTACACAAGATATTATCGATCTATCTAGCAGGGCATCTGCTGAAATGGTTGTTCCTATGCTAAGTATCGCAGCAGATAATTACAGAGATGTTACAAGAAGAATAGTTGCTCTTGATGATGGATATCAAGGAGAAACAGAAGATCTTAGCGTCAGAATGAATGCATTAAAGATGTTAGCAGAAGCACATGATTATAGCTTCTTAGGCGAATTAAAGAATGAAGCTTTTAGATCTAGAGGATGGAATGCTTCAGAAACAAGGACATCTGCAGTATTTACAGTTGAAACAACAGAGGAAGTTTATGAGGTTAAGCATTATGTTGACTCTTTAGGTATCAAATCAAGCCAGATCACTATTTACTACGGGGAAATGGTTGAAGAAGAAGTGGTAAAGATTGTGTTCCCAGAGGTTTCAAAAGTTCAGCCTATTGATGCTAAGACAGTGCAGACTGCCGGAGCCGCGATAGAGGCAGTTTTCGCAGATATGACTCAATTAAGAATGTCTGTAAGAGACGGCAAGGTCACGCTTGAATTTAACGGCGAAGAGATAAGTGCAAAAGTATATAGTGCAGAGCAAAAGGCTGCAGTAATGCAGGCAGCTGTTGCTGTTATGGAAAGCAATGCTGGAGATGCTCAGTTAGCTAATGCAGCACCAGAAATGCCAGCAAGACCAGAAGCTGTTTTACCAGAACAACAAGAAAAAGAAAGTGCTGTCGGTTCTGTAGTTGCCGCAAGCGGCATGACAGCGACGCTTCTAGTTAAGTTAAGATTGATCAAGGTTGATGGAAATCCTCTTGAAGAAAAAGATATGCCGGCTTATATCTTGAATAACAAGGAATTTGTAAGAGAAGAATCAGGAAATAAGGTTTATACGATCGCAGGAGTTAAGGGCTTTGAAATTTTTATTAGAGGTGATGTTGCGTTTGATAGCAGTTTAGCTCTTGAAATTATAAGTAAACCAGAAGGTGCAACGGTTGCTTGGGTTGGAAAAGATGTTGCTATCCTTTCCATAGATAATTCAATTGGAAACAGATTGATGTTAGAAGAAACACTAGCTAAGAAAGTTGATATGGCAATTAAGTTCAAGCTGGATAAGAATGGCGTGGTTACTTTAGGAGTTGAAGGTGTTATTTCATTTGATGATCTGAAAGCAAAAGCAGCTGCTCTTAAGGCAGAAGAAAAGATGAAGGGCAAACCAGTTTATGTAGCAGATGCAAAAGACAAGAAGATATATGAAGTAAGCGAATCAGGCGCATTAAATGCTGTTGCTGCACCTGAAAAAGGAATTTTATTATTAGTTGAGCATAAAACTGCTGCAAACAAATGGTCAGAAAACCTTGTTGGCCAGTTATCATTACCTGGAGAGAAGCCAGTTGTAGATTATGCAGTATATCAAGATGAGCCGGTTAAGATGATCCCAGTATTTAAAGATGGTGCAGGTAACACTGTTTTAACTAAGGTATTGGAGTCATTAAAGACATCTAGAGAAGCTGATAGAGCATTTGCCAAGGATCTTGATGTTAATGCACTAGAAGGCGTTAACAGAACTCAAACTAGAGAAGGATATGATCAGGGATTAGATCAAGCAATAAGAACAGAAAGCACAGCTGCTGTTGCAAATACAAATCCTGCAGCTGTTAGAAGTACAAGAGTACAGAAATTAGAAGAATTAGCCCAACAACGCGAAGAACAAAGAGCTAAATTAGAGGCGAATAGACCGATTACAGCTAAAACCGGCCTAGCTCCACCTATTGAAGGCAAAGAAGAATCTAACGTAATAAGACCACAGTTTACAAGAACTATTACCCCAACCGCAACAAGGCCGGTCGCTCTACCTAAAGCAGGCATTATCACTGAAAAAGATGTAGCTATGTTGTCAGACCCAACAACAAAGGGTCTGCAATATTTTGTTAAGGCAGCAGCTGTTGCATCAGACACATCAAAATTAGAAAGTACTCCATTAACAAGAGATGATTTTAGAGCATCACTGAAGATTCTTGAGGCTAAGCTAAAAGAGCTTTCTGATCAAGGCTATCAAAGCATTTCAATCACAACTAAAGACCAGATTATTGATAGTGTTGTTGCGGCTTATTCTGACGTAAGTCAAGTTTTTGATATCATGAAGGGCGAATATCCAAAGGACAAACTTAGACTTGATGATCCGGATCAGTTTGTTCATTCAGTTCTTTCTGCAATGAAGATGACCCAAGAGGAAGACGCATTAGCTATATTTGAAAAGGTTGGAAAGGGGAAAACTTTTGCAGAATATGCTGCAACTCTTGCTTTCTTAAGATGGCATAGTGTACAAAGACTAGGAGAAGGCGGAATAGTTGAAGTTATTGTTCCATCTGAAGCGAACATAGATGGATACAAGAATGATATTCCTGTAATGATAGTCTTTGGCTTGATGAGTAATATGGCTAGATTTACAAGAACTACAGAGTTTGTTGGAGGGCAAGAGCTTAGAGTAGGTCAAGAAGATATCGATTTCTTACAATCACAAAAAAGAGAAGAATCACCATATGTGATCCGTGTATCTGAAATGCGTAAGTTTATTAACAGAGGTGGCGAGGTCAAGAACGAAGGTAAGAGTTTCTCAATGCCGGAGGATGGCGATAGAAAGATAATTGCAGCAATAGCTGATGATATACAGGTTGCGCTAGATGGTCAAGAGCAAATTAAAGGACAGGGAGATATCTATAGTAGCTTGACGTCTAGATTGATTGAAGGTGCTGCAGATCCTACAGCCGATTTCATTACAGCTACTTTAGAGAAAGTGCTTACATTAAAGGCAAAATTAGCTGCTCAAGGGCAGAAAGATCTATTAGTTAATACAAAAATCAGCAGTGGTTCAGAGGCTGAAGACCGGCTGGAAGTCGCATTCTCGCCTGCATATAACAGGGAATTTAAAGAGATCTATGAAGAGTTAAATAAAGAATTAGATTATATTCCTGAAAGTTACAGGACATTTGAAAACTTTAGGCCAGTATTGAATGCGCTAGCAAAGACATTCTGGTTAATTGAAGGAAAAGATTTCCAAAAGACTGATTTTTATAAAAAGACTGAAGAGAGTCCAAGCTCATTAGAAGAGTACATTGAGTATGGTAGATTAAAGGCTAAGATTAGAAATAATGATTTTGTAACAGAGCAAGAGATGTTCATGACAGCAAAGAGAGTACGTGAACTAGAATCTCAGGGAATGGCTGGAACATTATATGATATTTATGGTTCTGACAGAGTTGCTTTATTAAGGACAGTTTTTGGTGACAAGCTGTTAGCTTCTTTTGTCACAGCTCTTATTGCTAAACAGCACATTGCAGACCCATCAAAGGATTTTAATGAGCAGGATGCGAAGAGATTTATAGCTAATGCATATTTCTCACGCAAGGATAAGAGTATCAACATGATAGAGGCCATTGAACTCTTTGGCCGAGGCAAGTTTGTGTACATGTCAGCTACACCTGATATTATTGAGCAGCCGATCAGGAACTTAGGAGCAAAGACAGTTGTCTTAAGTAAGGAAGATCCGTTATCTCCAAGAGATAAGCATTTTGAGACAATAGTAGTTGATTCTAGGGATGAGCAAAGTGCAAGAGTAGTATCTGAAGCAGCTAAAGGATTTAGGGCTTCAATGGCAAGAGGAGATAGAGCTGGATATCTAATTCTTGGACCGGATTCTGATCTCGAGGCAACATATGAAGCATTAAGCGCTGAACTAGGTCCTGATATTGTCAAATATGTTTCTGGGCATGATCCTGAACAAAATGTCCAGGATAAGAAGCTTTATATGGGTAGGTTGGAAAATGGCGAGTCTCTAATAGTCCTTGTTGCTGGTGACGTTACAGGTCTTAACCCTGGGGCAAGAAAGACAGAAGGCCCATCATTAGATAGCTTGAATGTTATTATTACTGATCTCCAGACAGAAACAAGATGGCAACAGGAATTAGGTCGTGCTCCTGATAATGCTAACCGTGTTGGTGCAGCTAAAGGAACAAGACACCAGATCATTCTTTCACTAGAAGACAATAGATTCTTGTTCGATGAAAAAACTGATCTAGAAAAGAAGGCAGATAGACAAAGAGCGGTAGCTGCTATCCAATCAGCTGCCTCATTAGGCGCAAATATTCGATATCGTATTTTTGGACAGATACAGAATGTGACTTACTATAATACTACACGCGAGACATTGGGTGCTGTATTAGATGAAATTAGAGGTATTGCCGATACATATTATGATGCAACAGCTATTAAACAACGCCTAACAAAGAGTGGAAAGATAAAACCAGCTCAAGCTGATCAGGTTGTTGCTGAATTAGAAAGAAGAGGTTTTGTACAGGAAGGATTATTGACACGCGAAGGTAATGCAATTCTTGACCTTTATGAGCATATTTCTACTATTGATCCAAAAGATCAAAAGACTTTGATTGAGGCATTTGTTCCAGCTGAAAGTGAAAAGAATATATTCACATTGGCTCTGATTCTACAAACAAAGACGGATGCTAGAGTAAGGGATGTTGATACGCTTGTAACTCTTGCTAAACAAGAGCTGAATATTGAGCTTGATAAATTAAGAGAAGATTTACGTAAGGTGAGGATGTCAACAACCGCTGAGCCACGCCTTGACTTGATTATTAGCAAGTTAGAAGAGGCTAATCAGGATGGTAAGCATGATGGTCTAATCCAGCAATTTAGCAAGACCAGAGATGCTGCTGAAGAACTAAGAGAAGTTGAGAGAAAAGCTCAGAAGCAATACGGAGAGTTCCAAAAAGCTGTAACGAGAAAGCATCAGGATGATACTACTGTCAGGATCAAGAATGGCGAAAATATTCCTCAAACATCATGGTGGGAAAGCAAAGTAACAGATATTAAAGATGGATTATTAAAGGCAAAACTTAACAAGAAGATATCTAAATCAAGCAATGATCTCAATCAGTACATTAATGCACCAATAGGCGAGGTTCAAGCAGAGCTTGGCGGAGATCATATAGATGTTCTTCAGGCTTTTAAGGCTGCGGGAATTAATAGTGAAGTTAATAAGATAAAAGATTTTGCAAGAGCCCGATATACATTAGGCTTTATTGAATCGGTTGCTCCTGAGTGGTTTAAGAAACAGACAATAAGTACAGTTGCCTTTATGGCTAATAATCCTAAAGCTATTACAAGCTTGATAGATGCTGATACGCTTGAAGATGAAATTGATACAGAAGAACCTGCTTACAAAGCTCTCATTGCTCTTGCAGAAGCTGCAAATGGCGGATTAATTGTTAGCAGAAAGCAAGTAGAACAGTTGAGAGATAGATTAAGAGTTGATTCAGAATATAAAGATACGGTGAATTCATTAACCAAGATATTAGGAGAGACTTTCTTATTTAGAAAATGGATCTTAACAGGAAAAACTAAGACTCCAGCCTTTAGATTTAAAGATGTTATTGGTATTGTTGGTAATAAGTTTGCTGCAGAATTGAAACCTGAAACATTATTAAAGGGCAGAGGTATTACTAAAGCAATTGCAGCTAACGAAAGCATTAAAGACAACCCAGAAGTTCAGGATCTAGCATTAAGGCTTGCTACAAATAGATTGGATCTTTCTCCAATAGATTTTGCTAGGTTGCAAGGACGTATTGTTAAAGCTCTTGAAGGGTTAGAACAGCTAGATGTTGAGCTTGAAATGGCGATGGATAATGTTGATAAGCTTGAATTGCTGGCTGATAAGTATGTAACACACAAAACAGTCAATCCTGAAGCATTAGATGATGATGCATATCGCAAGTATAAAGAAGAAGACCTTGTTTGGACAAGAACGTCTGATTTTGGGCAAAATGATCAGATACTTGAAGATGCTCTTGCAAGTTTAGAAGCAGAAAACATCAATGAACAAGTTAGATTAAGAAGATTACAGGTACAAAGAAGCCAGAAATTTAATGGAGTTGCTGTAACTGCCCAAGGACGTGATGTGGAAGCAGATATCTTAAGATTGCAGCGCACAGCAGAGAAATTAAAAGGTATTAAAGAGAATTTAGCTACATTTAATGGAATTGTTATTGGATCACAACAAAATAGATCATCATTGATGCCAATTGTTGATGAGGAAAATGTCCTTTATGTTGATCCAATCGTCTTTGATGATAACGACAGTCTTGAGTTCTTAATGCGTTGGGCGGCAACAACTGGTTCAGAACAGGAGAATCCTGAAAAAGCAGCAAAACTAGCAAATCTTGTTTCAGAAAACAGTGCTTCGACAGTTATTCCTGAATTGAACGCATTAGCACAAACAGTAAAACAAGATGGTGATAAATTAAGTGATCAGGCAGCTAAACAAGCTCTTGATATTATTTCTGATGTTGCTATTGAAGAAGATTCAGCTGCAGAGGCTATAAAAGGTGTTAAAGAGTCATTTGATGGCTTAAAACAAATTGCTGCAGATCAGAAAGCAAAGGTAGAACAAGCAAAGGCTGAAAAAGAAGCAGCAGAAAAGACCAAGGCCGAAAAAGCTCAAAAGCAGGATAATGATGATAAAGATGACGGCGATGATCAGGGCGGAACTTCTGCAAGCTCTGATGAAACTTCCGCAAAGCAATCTGATGATGCAGTAGAAACAGCCAAAATAGGCCCTTCTTGGCTTGTTAAAGCTAAAGATACAACAATATCCATCATAAAGAAAATGGATGGTCAATGGAAAAAAATGTTGATGATAATAGTTATATTATTTGTCACGTTCTCAACAAATGTATCATCTTACGCTCAAACTATTTTCCCACCTTCAAAGCAGCAAGAAGCTGTTGTATCAGTACAAAGTGATATAAATAGACCAGAATTGGGTGAAAAACTAGGTCTTATTGAAAAACCTGCGCTTATAGAGCCTCTCAAGGGCGAAAAATTATCAGAAACAGCAGAATTGCCACAATATAAAGAGAAACCAATATGGGGTCAAGATCCACAAGCTTTACAAGATATTCAGCTAAAACCACTAGACCCAATGTATCAAGATATAACACCTATTGACATAAATATTATGCCAATTCAACCTCTGCCTACCATATTCATAATAGGTAAGGCTCCAGCAAATGAGCAGAGTGGTGAAAAAGCACCATTAGAAGACACTAAAGCTCCTTTCGGTATGGTACAGCCATTTGCATCATCTACTATTATGTTGAGCTTGCTTGATGGTCCTGATGGTGGTGGCTCCGGAGATGGAGATAGCGGAACATCCGGTAAGACTAAGACAGAAGAATCAAGGCCAGCACCTGTTAAAAGGGGTGCTATGCATGAATATATTAGGCAATTAGCACAAAATGCTCAAGCAGTTAAGACTGATCATCAAGGCAGTAAGCAAGATTTAGCAAGAAAGAATAATCGTAGCATACAGATTGCATCAAATACTAAGCAAAGGGGTGAGACCTCTGGTCTCAGTCCTAATTCAAGCAGGCTGCCACGCATTCTCGCAATGCGTCAGGCAGTGCAAACGTTGGTAGAGCGAGGCGTAGCAAATGTAGTAAATATTGTAGATGTAGTACTTGGGGTATCGGAAGCTAGTGCAGAGCCGGTACAAAACGTAAACGTTGAGCAGTTCTCAGGCGCGAGCTTGATACAAGAGAGCACAAAGACTTCTGGTGATGTTTCTGGAAGCAATGGTACTGGAAACAGTATCAGCAACGTAGGAAATGTAGCAAATGCAGCAAACGAAGTAAACGTAGCAAAGGCAGAAAACACTGGATCTGGTAACAGAAACAGTGGTAGTAAGGAAGTACCAGCTGTTCTTGGAGTTTTACCTGAAGTTACTGGTAATACAATGAGATTTGCTGGAGTAACAGTAGCAAATCAGTTCTATCGTGGCTTTGTCGCGTTATTACTGATGATAGTAGCACGTATTGTAGAAGTAGTACTGAAGCAAATCGGTTATGTTCGCTCAGGCCGTAGAAATCGTGAGCGAAGAGCGACAGCTAGAGTAACGACAGCCGGACCGGAGGATGTAGATGCCGGATCTGACCATGAAGCGTTTGGACAGATTAGTTCTAGTGACGATGTTATCGTTGCTGAAACAAAAGTAGTTGAAGTAAGACGTAATGAAGCAAGACGTACTGTAGAAGGTGTATCAAGTGATGATTTTGGGGTGACTGTAGTTAATACAGGAGCTACTGAGGTCAAAGAAGCGCAAGCAGTGGAAGTGAAATTAGGGTTTGGAAGTATGCCTAATGCAGTTCCTGGGGTTCACGTGAGTGAAAACAGGGCTGAAAATGTAGTTGTAGTAAGTGAAGCAGCTAGTGTCAATGCAGCCGAACCGAGAGTACAAGGAGATCTTGGATCTGGTAGCGTAGAAGAATCTACCAGAATTAGCTCTATCGATAGTAATGTTGTTGCAGGTTCTATCGGTTACAATGTAGATGAAGTGGATGTAAGCTTAGATGCAGAAGGTGCATCAATGGTTCTTGAAGTAAGCCAAGGCGGAAACAAGAATGAATCTATAGATGCAGATGAAGTATCTAAGACAGTTCTCGGGGTTCGCGATGCGAAAGTCGAGAATAGATTAGTAGTAGAGTCAGCTGTGGAAGGTGTATCCAAACCGGAAGAACTAGGAACTTCTGGATCTAGCCTTGTAAAAGAACAGGCTAGAATTAGCTCTGTCGGTAGTGAAGGTTCTATCGGTGACAAAGAAGCTGTAGAAGATGTAAGATTAGATGCAGAAGGTGTATCAACGGTTCTCGAAGATTGCGTAAGCGAAAACGAGAACGAAACCATTGGTGCAGAAGATGTATCTAGAGAAGTTCTCGAAGTCCGCGATGCGGAAGTCGAGAATAAACTTGTAGTAAGAACAGCTGTGGAAGGTGTATCCAAACTAGAAGAACTAGGAACTTCTGGATCTAGCCTTGTAAGAGAACAGGCTAGAATTAGCTCTGTCGGTAGTGAAGGTTCTATCGGTGACAATGTAGTTGAAGTAGTTGCAGGATTAGATGCAGAAGGTGTATCAATGGTTCTTGAAGTTTGCGAAAGCGAAGTCGAGAACGAAACTATAGGTGCAGAAGATGTATCTAATACAGTTCTTGAAAACCGCGAAGATGGTATCAAGGACATTGCCTTTGGAGCAAGCAGTGGAGTAAGTGTAAGTAAAGAAGGCGTAAGTTCTGCAAACAATAGTGAAGAAGTTGGACAAGTTGCAAATAGCATTCTCGGAGTGTCTGAAGAAGTAGAAGTTGAGACAGCCGAGAATAAACTTGTAAAGTTTGCAAACTCTACCATAAGTGAAAACGAAAAAGGTAGAGTCACTCCTATTGCGGTAAACGATGAGCAGCTTGATTATATAGATGGCAAAAGCCTTGTAAGTAATACTATACAAATAGATCAAACACAGGTTCTTGGAGTTTCCCCTGAAGAAGAAAGAGAGAAATCAGGGGCTAAATTCTTTGAATTTGAAAAAGCAACCCAAGCTGTAAGAAAACCACGCAAAGATCGTGGTAATTCTTATATCTCTGGGGATTCTGTTGTTCTAAGCATATCTAATAATGCAAGTGGAAGAGGTACAGCCGCGACATTGATCGTTAGAGCTGTATCATTATTACTTGTATTCTTCAAGGGAGCAAACGCTCCAAACAGCAACCTAAACAAATTTAAATCACAAATAAGAAGCCTGGTTGGTGGTATTCGTGCATTCGGTGCACGTATCATTGGCCAGGCTTCTTTAGTTAAAAAACAAGGAGGTGCATTATGGTCTGCATCAATACTAAACCAAACAGAACAGAGATCAACTTCAAACACATCGTTGATGTCCCAAACTGCAGCTGCACAATTGCCACAGCTAGAGAAGAAGGGACAAGAAGAGCAAAAGTCTTCCTTATCTCCAAAGATGGAAACATCTACTGGAGACATGGAATTAACAGTACCTGGATCCATGAAAGAAGAATTGCAATCAAAGAGCAGATTGACAGAGTTCTTAGCTCAAACAGTATCCCACATTACACAACTGACAATCTCAGTCTTATCCTCAATTAATACAATCCTACCAAGAAAAGCGTTAGCAGCTGTTGCTGCGATCATGTTGTTTGCTAATAATGCCTATGCTGGTACAAGTGAAGTCTTTACCCCAACGACTTGGCCAGCATGGGCAGTTACAGCAGTGATCTTAGGAATTCTAGCCGTGATTGGCGCGATTGGAGTATTTGTGAAGACAGCGACCAGAAAGAATGTTGTTGAATTAACAAAAACAGAAAAAAGAGCAGTTAAAGCAATTGAACCAATTGCTAAGGCAATGGTTGAAAGACGTTTCCCTGGAACAACATGGAACGAAGATAAGTGGAACGAACAGGTAGAATTCGCAGCTTGGTTAGCTAGAAGTGCTAAAGATGATATCCACTTAGCTGAATTAGCTGGTGGTAAGACAATCGCTTACATCTTAGCAGCTGAAATGATCATGAGAACTAATCCAGGACGCAAGGTAATGGTCTTTGTAACAGGACATTACTTCTCAAGCCGTGATGCTAACCAAGCAAATGAGATATTATCAAAATTAGGCAGAAAAGTAGGATATTTTGCTCCAGCAAACAATGACGAAAAAGAATTAACAGGATACACATTTGTTGATGGTCAAGCAACAGCAGTAAGCAGAGAATCTTTATATAGGGAAGCAAACGTGATCTACACGGTTGTATCTCAGCCAGTGTTTGACCTTCTAGCAGAGCAATTTGCAACTGATATTAGAGCTCAAGTACAAATGAATAACCAATGGGCAATCTTGGCTGATGAGATCCAGGTCACATTATTGAAGGAAGCTATCACGCCATTTATCGTAACAGGAAGCGAGATCGGAGATGCTGAGTACGTAAATGGAGAAAATGTTGATGCATTCGTAGACAGATTAAATGTAATTCTAAGCGATGCAGATGCCTTCGCTAAGGCAGTAATTGCAAGAAACAGAAGACTTATTAGAGAATTTGACACAGATGATGTAGCAAGAAAAGTAACATTGACAGCTAGAGGAAAGAGAGCATTAAGAGCACAAATCGGAAAAGATGCAAACTTAGAGCATTGGGTACAAAGAGTCGAAAATGCTCTTACAGTAGAGCTTTACTACAATGAAGACGTTGATTTCTTTAGGAAGGGGACAGAAGCAGTTCTTATCAGCAGAAGTGGTGCTGCGCTACAAGGACAAAGATTGAGCCATGGTTTACATCAGGCAATAGACTTCAAGCTAGGAAACGCAACAACAACACAAAGAAAAGTAAATAACAGAACAACTCTTAAGGGATTTGCAGATGCTGGACATATCGCATCGATCGCAGGTGCAACAAGAACACTTGATGAAGATGATGTTAAGGCAGTATTCGGAAACAGGATCAATGCAAGAAGATTTGGAACAAAGAGTACACACAAAGATGTAGTTGTTAAGTTCTTCAATAATGCTGAAAGCAAGATGGCAGCAGCTGTTAGATCAATCGTAACTAAGCAAGCAGCTGGCGATGCAGTTATCGTAGAAGTTGATGCAGTGGCAACTAGAAAAGACTTAGTAAGTAAATTAGAAGCAGCTGGCGTTGCAAGCAACATGATCCAATGGGCTGACGCAGAAGATTCATCAGATGCCCAAGCGATTAGCGCAAAGATCGCAAAAGCTGGAAACATCGGAATGGTAACGATAGTAACAAGCTTCGCAATCCAAGGTATTGACCCTGAGCTATCAAGAGAAGCAAGAGCACAAGGAAAGACATTCTGGGTTATCTCAACACATGCAAGCGAATCGTCATTAGACGAAAGACAGTTGCTTGATCGCGTTGGAAGAAGAGTAGGTGAAAAGTCTGGAAGAGAAGCATTCTGGTCATTAAAAGACAGGATCTTCGTACAAAATCCTGGCTTAGCATCTGAAGCTAAAGCTCAATTAGGCTCAGTCTTCGCAAGAATTTTCCCAGGAAGAAGAGCAAGAACAATACTTACTCCTTTAAGAAATAGATTAGCACAGCAAACACGCCAATCAATTGAAGCTGCAGAAGAAGGACAAGAAGATATTCAGGCAGCTTGGAACAAGTTCTTGAACTTATGGCAAGCAACTATCAAGCCAGGACGTATTGCATATGTTTCTGACACAGAATGGAACAAATTAACTCCAAAAGAACAAGCAGATACAAGAGCAAAATTATTAAATATATTTGCAGCTCATGCATCATTGTTCTTCTCAAGCATTGAAGAGTCACAACAAGCATTAGATAAATTTGTACACACATATCAAGCATGGAATAGCCAAAGTCCTCTACATAAGAGAACAGAGCAAAGAGTCAACATCAAGAATGCATATGACACATTATTAGCAAGAATAGCAGACATAGCTTCTGTAGAAGTATTCGGCAAAAACAACATCAAAATGCCAACAGTTAAAGAATCAGCTGAAAGAAAAGCTATCAGATTAATGCCAGCAGTTGTCGCAGTTGGAAGCATCGCAGCAACAGTATTTACTTATATCAATTTCTTCGGAGCTATTAAGACAGCATTTATCAGCACGATCTCAGCATTATCAAGCATCCCTGCAGCTTGGGCAATTCCAGTTGCTATCGTAGCTGTATTCGTAATCATGATCTTCAACAAAAATATTCTTCCACGTATCAAGGCAGCAGATAAGACAGCTCAAGAAATGGATGCAAACATCAAGGGTGTTAACAATGAAGAACATACAACAGTTCTTGGAGCATTCTTATCAACAGTTAAGACAGCGATCTTATCACCAGCTAAGACATTATTGGACTTATTGAGCTACACAAGCATGATCACAACAACTGGTCTTATGGCTGTAATGATGACAAAGCCAGCATTATTAACAGTTAATTTCGTATCAGATCCAACAGGATTAGTTGTTGCTGCAGCGATCATGGGCGTTGTCGCAGTACTTGCTAGAACATTACTAAGTGCAAGAAACTTAAGCAAGATCAAATATGCACCAGTAGATGCACACAAAGGTCCAAAATACAGCAGATTCTTAAATGCTCTTATGACAGGAGCATTAGGACAGATCGCGGTAATCGCATTCTACCATATCACAGGAGCAGCATTAACAGGTGGAGCATGGACAATAGCAGTAGTCGCAGGTTACGCAGCAGCAGCAGTAATTTACGTAGCAGAGAGAATGATCTCAAGCATCTTAGGCGACAAGGGAATCGATCATAAGCCGGCAGCATTAGGTCTTGCAATCGCTCCAGCAGCAGTTTCAGGATTGGTTGCTTCTCTAATGAACATGAGCACAATGCAAGCATTCTCATATGCTCAATTAGCTCAAGTAATTGCTCCAGCAGGATTTGTTCTAATGGGATTATATTTCGCAGTTGCAGTAGGAAAGAAAGTTGCTGGTATTGCACCTATCCGCGCAAAGGGCAATAGAGCTAAATCAGTTGTTAGACATGCATTGAATGTAGTTTATGAAACAGTTGCTGCATCACACATGAAAGTAGTTTTTGTAACACTATCAATGTTAGGTATTACAAAATTAATCGGCGGCATTTCAGCAACATTTGCAGCAGTAGCTAACCCATTATTCTGGATAGCTATCGGAGTTGGATTAGTTATCTACTTAGGAGTTATTACAATCAACGCAAAGGTTGCAAAAGTTGCATTAGGAACAAGTGCTGTTCTTCTATCAGTAGGAATCGCAAATCAAGCAGTAGCTTCAGAAACATTAAGTGCAAACGCGCAGATCGAAAGACATGCATATTATCAAAAAATAGCTGAGCAAGCAGCAAAAGAAGAAGACAATGTTGAGCTAAGAGCAAATATTCTAGCTGCATTTAACGAAGTTGCTGAAGGAAGAGATCCATTCGTAAATCAGGAAAATAAAGCAAAAGCTATTGCACAAAGATTATTATCAGAAGATAAGGGCATCGCAGCTGCACAAGCAAGAGTTGGCGCAAAGCTAACAGAACAAGAAATTAACAATATTGCAAACGCGATTGTTACAGACAAGCTGGTTAACTGGTTCCAGTACAAAGCATACAGAACTATCTCTCCTGAGCTGATCAAAGATGTTAAATATGAAGATGGATTGATTAGAGGAGTATTAGATGTTGATCATGTAACTAGCGCGATTAGAACAAGCATTATAAATAGTTTGATTGCAAATGTCACAGATAAAGATGAAGGATTTAAAGCGACAGCAGAGGTTGTTCTAAAAAATGAAGCACTTGCGCAATATATAGAAGAAAAAGGTAGAGACTTAGACGAGCTTAGAGAACGAATGTTAGTGATGTACAGAAGATATTTAGCGATTTCTTATATGGAAGAAGGGGTTACAGTTATATCAGCTGAAGAAGCAGCGGCAGTGTTAACAAGGGCAGTAGCAGATGTTGTTGTAGGTGAATCAATATCAGCAGAAGACGAGATAGTTAAGGGAGCAGCAAAAGCCATAGTTGCTGATGAAGAGCTTGCAGCATTTATGGCAAAAACAGGAATGACTGAGGCAAAAGCAATTGAAGCAATAGTAGCAGCGGCAAGGCCAGGGTTAACTTCCGCGTATTATACATACGTAGTTAATGCTCTACTTTCAGGAGAGAAAGAAGCTCTTACTTCAGAAAAGGCATCTCGTGATAGTGAGCTGATCTGGGCAGTTATTAGCGCTGCAGCAAGAAGCATAACTACAACTGATGAAGAGTTTGTTGCAGTTATTAAGGGATTATTAGAAGGAAAGAAAGCAGAAGCACCTGTTAACGTAGAAGTTGCTCCTGCAGTTGAGTCAGTTGATGTTTCAAATGCACCTCGTGCAATAGTTGTTCCTGAAGAAGAAACAAAAACTGCATTACCTACAACAGATGCAACATTAAATAATCGCCAAAATGTTGTTTGGGTCAATAATGAAAAAGCTATTCAGCAATGGATCAATCTTCCACGTTTTGCAGGAAAATCACCATTAACTGGAAAGATCATCACAGATGCACAGTACAAGACTTATAGAAAAACAGGAGTTTTCGTACCGGCTGCATTAATTGTTGCCCAGTTCACACAAGAAACACAATTCCTTACAGATTCAAATACTAAAGACATGAACAATCCAGCTAACGTTGGAAGATGGACAAATGGAACAGTGACATTTGAACCTACAACATTAGCTCAGGGTATAGAGTCATATTTAAATAAAATTGCAACAACATATTTGGTTAATGGAAAAACAGTAAAAGACTTAATCGCTGACGGCGGATTTGTGAACATCAATGGCCAACGTTTCGCGGACACTAGAAACTACGAAAGAGAATTAAGAGTACATGTAAGGAATTTTAAAGCTTTAGCAAAGACACAAGTTAAAGAAGTCTTCTTCGTAAGATGGGGTCATGCAGGAACAACGAATAATGGTGCAGCAACTAAGTTAGCTAACGGAGAAACAGTAACAGAACGCGAATTGAACAAACAAATCGCTGAAAAATTAGTAGCCACATTAAGAGGTCAAGGTGAGACAGCGATCATGGTACCAGCAATGCCTTATGAATCCGCACCAGCTTGGATCCATAATGAAGCTAAACAGTATCCTGGAGCAAGATACTATCCGATCGAGATACATCATGATGACGTTGCTAAACCTGTAGACAACAAAATCGGAATATTCTTAAAAGATGGAGATACAGCTAAAAAGAGCAAGGTTCGCGTATTCGCACAAAGCATTATTTTAGGCCTTGCACTTACATTCGGAAATCCAGCACCAGCAGCGGCAATAAATTCAGAAAAAGCCACAGATGCCGGACGACTTGCAGTATTGCATTATGAACAATATGAAAATGGTGATGCATTCTCACCAGTTCTTATTGAAGCTGGATTTATGGATAAGCGCTATATTTCAACTATTATGTCATCAGATTATCAGAACAGGATAGTTAAAGGGATTATTCAAGGCGCAACAAAGTCTTACCCAACAATAGTTATCAGCAGCCCAGTAGTTGCATCTGTAAAAGGACAGCCTTCAGTGATTTCAACAGTAGTAAGTCCTAAATTAGAAGCGCTTGAAAGAAATGATGCAATTATCCCAACAGTAGCAACACATGTAAAACAAACAAGTCAAATGGTTGATTATCGAGAAAGAGAAAGAAAGGCAAATATGTTAGTTCAATATTTGTCAGCTGCACAATACGAGAAAAATACCAAGGCCTGGATCGCCGCGGTTACAGCTAGAGAAGAGATATTAACTTCAAAAACAACAGTGCCTGTTGTCGAGATGATCTTTACTCGTAGAAGTCAACAGGCTGTATGGGTTGACGATGGCGAAAATAGATTTGATCTAAATGATGTGTTCAGTCCAAAGGCTTATTTGGTATTCAAGGTTAATGGTAAGTTAACAGCTATGACACCGGAAGGAATAGTATTTGATCCAAGCATACTTGAGCAAGCTCAAGAAGCGCACGCAAAAGCGCTTGAGCAATTGGAAGCTAAATCTATTGAAGCAAGAAGCAATGTATTATCAGGAGCAGTGTTGATACTGACACAAGATGTTGAAGCTAGAGGACTTTCTGGATTGAATGAAATCTTAAAAGATCTACTTATCAACGTATCAAGATTCTCTGAAACCTTAAGAGTTAACAATGGCCAAACAGCTGAAACAGGAAGAGCGTTAACATATTTAGAAAACGTGAGAGCGCCGTTTAACTATAGATTAAGCTACCTTTTTAAAGATCCAATTTATATGCATGAAAGAGAAGCGATGTTTGGAGAAAGAGCAGCTAAGGTACATTATGATATAATGAGCTTATTTAAAACCCAGGCTGATGCTGGTGAAACAGTAGTAGAAGAAGAGATGCCAGTGTTTGCACAAGCAGCTGCAACGGTAACAGAAATTACTGATACAAGAAGAGGATTAGTCGTAACATTATCAATGGTGAAAAGAAAGCGGGCTTGGAAAATATTGCAGTTGAAGTTGGTCAACCAGTTTTAGCAGGTGAAATTATTGGTATGGCGTTGAGAACAGAAGATCAAAAAGTGGAAGAAAAAGAAGTTCTACCTACTGCTACAGAAAGAAGAGCATCATTAGCGGAAGGGATAAGATTAAATAATTTAGAGATTTCTAGGGCAGCTGCCGCGACAGAAAAATTTGATCTTAATTCAGTGATCAACCAAGACGATGTTGAGAAAAAGCAGCTAGAGGCAGAACTTGGAAGAGTTCAGGCTGAGATACAAGCGCAGAACACAGCACCTGCAAATGTTGCAGAGGGAACTATTAGGATGGGAAGAGAGCTTGTAGGTAAAAAGGATACGTCTTCAAGATTACAAGCATTTGTTGGAGCTAATTTTAATCCTGGAAACGCTATTCCTGGACTTCAGTATTCATTTGTCGCAGGAAACGGAGTTAACTTAAATATTGGATTATTATTGGATTCACGATATGCAAGCACTCTAAATGCAGCAAACAGTATCCTTGGAACACAAGACTTGTTGGCAGCTTCAGGTACTTCAGCAGTAATGGGATGGATATTCTATGCTGATGCTCTTGCGCAAACAGTCAATATGCTACAGGAAGAAAGAATCAATTATGACGAAAGAGGCGGTATTATGAAATTATCGCCAAAGGGTGTATGGGAGCTGTTAATTGATGTAAAAACCAAGAAAATTTCAGATCCTATGATCGTCGAGAGAGAAGGAGAGCCTAACACATTTAGCGATATTAATAGTGCTAATGTAATAAAAATCACTCCGGCAGAACTTTACAAAGATATTATCAGAAAGACCCTAGGAAATATACCTGTAATCGGATCATTGTTTGGCGACGCGTCAAAAGATGCATTCTGGACACCAAGGAAATTCCCAGCGATCTATGTTCCTGGAAAAGCACAACAGTTGTTCATGCGCCGCGCATATAACAATGATAATCCTAACTGGATATATGTTACTGCAAGAGGCTTGGATCTTGAAAAAGAAATAGCCAGGGCAACGCAAGAATTGGAAACATTACAAGCTAAGAATGTTAGCGAAGATCAGAATCGTATAAAAGAATTAGAGGCAATTATTGCTGAGTTCAAGGCACAAAAAGCACAGCACGATGCCGATGGTACACGAGCAGAAGAATATGTTCATGGTTATAGATATGATGTTAAAACTGGCGAGAAGAAAGAATTCTTCAGATCTAAGATGTTCGTTGAAGAAAAAGGAAAGCTTCTTTTAGAGGAATGGTTAAGAACTTATAGAATGTTCGATAAACAACCTGGTGAGTTCTACGTCGTTCCATCAAGACAGATCCTTGAACAGTCAGGATTATTAGCAGATGTTATGAGAGGCTATGATGCTCAAGGAAGAAAGATAATGGCTGCTGAAATTAATCCTGCAACAGGAAAGATCGGGAAAATTTATTATGAAACAGAAGGCTTGCCAGCTGTTATGCAGGTTAAGGCTTTTGAAAGAAATGGCCAAACTATTTATGTTGGACGAAGCAAAGTTGATGCAGATGTTTTCCCTGGAGCATCTTATGGAACCAATGACATCACAAATCAAGAGATCCATCCATATATCATTTTCAGTAGATATACATCTGATAGAAATTACTGGTTACGCACAAAGACAAGCGCTACTGATACAGCGCACATCTTAGTATTTAGCCAGCAACTTTCTGCTGATTATATTGGTGATGAAAGAGCCTTAAATAGAACGCTATCTGCGAGATCAGAAGAGTTGATGACAAGTATTTTAAGCCCTGTTCGATCTGATATTAATATGGCAGAAGGTGTCAATGCAAAACGCGCAGTGGCTAATAATGCAATAAGACAACATATTGCTGATTCAAATACAGATCTAATGTACTTGAGAGCTATAGAACAAATCAAAGATGAAAAGGTAAGAGCAGAACTTAAGGATAGAGCTTTAGCACTGACAGCAGTAGTTGAAGGAGAAGAAAACGCACAAGCAATGATCAGTTTAAAAACTGAAATATTAGCACATATCTATAATGAAGATATAAGTGTAAGCACTGTATATTCTAAAAACAGAACAGAAATTTATTCAGGCAGCCTTTATGCCCTAAGTACTACTCGATTGGCGCCTATCACAGAAGATGACAAGCCTGTTGATCCTACAATAGTAAGGATGTTGGATCCTAGAAGAGGAACAGGAGAGTATGTAGATGTAAGTTTACCAGAACATATGCAGGTTATTAAACCAGGTTCTCAATATGTACATGCTGGTGAAATTGGAATTGTTATCAACAAGCCAACTGATAAACAGCCGCTTGCAATCGCACATTTACCAAACCGTTCAGTGTTCTTATATAGTGAAGCAGATATTAACGGTCTTGTTGCAAGAGATGCAGATGGACAAATCGATATTAATGTTAAATGGTTAGTAGATGGTAAAGAGACAGCAACGATCCCATTCGTTATAGAGAACATAATAGAATCAAGATCATATTAGCAGGCCTTGGCTTAGATAACACAGATCCTAATAATCCTGAGATGGGTGTTTTAGATTATGGTATTAATGCTCCAAGTATTTATCAGAGGATCAAAGATGATGAGACTGCATATGGTGCGGTTGTATCAAGCAGGACTTCCAGATTGATACATGCAGATACAAATCCTATCGGAAGAGAACTTATACTTCATGCTCCAAAGAGCGGACGAAGCCCTGTAGTAAAATATGTTTTAGGATTACAGGATAAGGATATCACAGTTGAAGGATTGACAGAATTATATAAGATAGCTGGAATAGTTGATAATGATGGAAGTTTAGCTGCATCGATCGCAATCATTAATGATCTTGATGCTTCTATTAGCGCAAGTGAAAAAGCATTAGAAGCCGCAGAATACCAATTAACATTAGCTTATGAAAAAATCGAAGAATTAAGAAAAAGAAAAGTAGAGAATGCTTATGCAGAGGCGCAAGCAATTAACAGTATGCTTCAGCAATTAGTAGAAGAAGAACATAAGCTAAGAGCAACTAACGCAGTATTAAGATATCTACATCTTATAGCCGGCGGAGATCAGGCTAAATTTGAAGCACTAAGAGACAGCATCAAAAACAGTTCAAATCCTGCAGAGGAATTAGCTAAAGTATTTGCAGATTATAAGAGAAGGGCAACCGGATCATTATTCGGAGTTGATACAGCAGAGGCATTAAGAGCTAGACAAGCTGAAATTGCCCAAGCTATTGCAGACCTAAATGCATTAAGCAACCCTGCAACAAATCCTGCATCTGTAGTATATCAACAGGACCTTGCTGGCCTTGATGAAAATAACAATGTTCAAACAATTGATAATGCAATTAAATATTTAGAAGGAAAAATTGCGGAAGCACAAGCAAATATCGCAGCACAAAGAGCTAAGCTTGCTACACACGGAGTTAACGGGAGATACGAAGAGCTTCTTATGGAAGAGTCAAAGCTTAGAGAATCAGTTACGTATCTTTCTGAAGAAATATCTAAGACACAGCAAAGTATCGTAAAATGGGAAGGACAGAGATCGTTAGCACAGGGTAATGATCAGTGGCTTGCTTTTACAAATGAGATGATCACTGTAGAGAAGCAAAAGCTGGCTAATTTCAGAAGAGATCTTCAAATAGTTAAGGATCAGTTATGGGTATATACAGTTAATGATAGATATGGTGACGAGATTGGCGGACCTATTAGCAATCAAACAGTTAAAGAAATAATAAATAGAAATATCGTCGCACAACAAGTCTGGATAACAACATATCAAAATACAATTGCTCAGCTTAGAGCTTCACAGACAGTTCAGGTGCCTGATTATTCAAACTTACCAATACTTCCTGAAACAAGACTTCCAGGCCAAGATCCTAAAAAAGTTTATACAGTTGCAGAGACACTTGAATATGTAGAAACTGAAGCAGCTAGAATTGATCAAGCAGATGCTTATCTAGGACGTGTAATTGATCGCCAAACAAATCATCCTGACAGAATATTAACAAGCGAGACAGTTGCTCTAATAGCTCAGTTCCAAGCAACATTACCTCAAGAAAGAACTCTTAATGACTTAAGAACAGCTGATGCACTTGCAGATAGAGCTATAGCAAACGGAACATCACATGAATCAATAGAAGACATTATTGCAAGAAAGAAAGCATTACTTGATGCAGAAAATGCATTAAGCAACTTAAGAGAAGGCATTGTTGATCAGATCAATGCAAACATTAATGATGGAACATATTTTACTCCAGAAGCAGGGGCAGAGATCACAGCTATAATTAATTTTGAAGATAAACAAGCTAGAGCATCTCTGAACGATATGGTCCAAAGACATGGATTTGGAAAAAATCCTCTTGAAGGGTTACTTGCTTCTATGAAGTCTCAAATAGATGCAGGCAAAGAAGAACTTATTGTCAGAGAATTTACAAATGAGGCTAAGAAACAAGCTCAAGAGCATGAACGTGCATTAGCAGAAGCATTACAGTCACAAGTTACCACGACACAGGAAAGAAACAGACAACTGATGGCGATACGTGATAACTTGATTAAGAAGATGGATGAAAAAGTTGGAGCTGTTAAATTCAACAGACAGACAAGGAATTCGATTGAGACATTTACATCTAGATTAGTAAGGGCACCGCCGGCAGTTGCAAGGATCGGAAACACTGTTTATCTTTATGGCAAGGAAGTTGCGAAGATCGTTAAGGTCAATGGCCATGAATTGGTCGAGATCTCTTCAGCTGATTATACTGCTATTAAGGGAGTAGATGGAGTACCAACAAATACTGCACAACAATATACAGTTGCAAACATCCTATCAAATATGGATGCATATTACGGAACTATTCAGGCAAGATCTGAAGGCGCTGCTGCACATAGATATATTCTTCTTAATGTTAGCTTGACTCCTGAAGAAAATGAAAAACTACTTCACAAGTTTGGCATTATGTATGGTGAAGGAACAAGATTTGAGATGGATGCTAGATCAGCACTTAATCCAGATGCTGATCCAATAGGCGAGACAAAGAGAGAAAATGTTGTTCTTATCATGGATAAGATAGCTTATAGAAACGGAAAGATCTTTGCGGGTATAGTTGGTGTTGCTAGAGTAAACGGAAGCACAGATAATATTACAGCAGCAGTTGAAGGCGTATTGGAATATTCAATTGATGAAAAGAACACACTTATCTTAGAAGGCGGATTTGCTTACGGACAAAGCAAAGAGATCACACATCTTAACATTTCTGATCCGTTGACAGGAGATACTGTTGCAGACAGAGATGTTCAGTTAAAAGCTGCAGATACATATAACTACCAAAAGATCACCCTTGATCATCGTATCAACGAAAACTTCTCAGTAACAATGGCAGGTAATAGAGTAGAAGAAGGCGAATATGCCGGATTATTCCCAAGACAAGAAGCATACTTTGTTACTCTTGGAGCAAAAGGAAATATTGTTCTAAATGAAAGCACAGCTAAAGAAGAGGCAGCAAAAGCAGGAAGACTTGCAAGAGCTCGCGCTGAAGAGAGAGGCGTTACGGATCAAAAGAGATTGAAGGAAATTGAGAATAGTGCTAGCGAAAAGAAATATAAAGAGCTTGTTCAACAAATACGTTTTTCAGCTGAGAGAGCAATCGGAGCAGATAGAACAGGCTTAACATTAGGATATAAGAATGTTAATGTTCGCTGGATGGATATTGAAGGAACGCAGACATATGGAGTTAGTGCAGATATTCATAGCACAGAGACAACTAGAATAAATGTTGGTTACCAACTTGATAGCCAGAAAAACCATGTATTCAATATCACAGCTTCTAAAGATCTTGGTAATGGTGTTCTAGCACAGCTTGGCGCAAATACAGAGAGCCGCATGTCTGGTGGTTTAGTTGTAGATATTTTCAGATTTGCAGGTTTCGGTGATGGAAAAGATAATATCGCAGCTCTTACAACTTTAAAATCTGCAGAGATGTGGGCAATAGAGTTTGCATTAAGTGAGGCTGGAATTGGTGCTAGCGATATCGAAACTATAAAGAGAGCGATCGAAGATATTAGAGCGAATAATATCACATTATTTGATGATATTAAGACTGTTAAGGAATTGATCAAGAAGGCGGAAGAAAATGGAATATACGGATTAGAGAACCTTAAGTCATTTGATGTAGTTAGAGAAATGGCAAACATAGGATACAGATCTAAATCTGTAGATGTTGATTATACAGCCTTAGATAATCAGATATTCCCTCGCGGTCTTAGATCTGAAGCGATCAGAGGAACGTATGAGATGGATGTTACAGGTGATTATGAAGCATTTTCAACATTTGGAACACCTGAAGAAAAAGTATATGTTGAATTTGGAACAAATGGAATTGTTGTTCCAGGACCAAAAGCATATGCATCGACTACAAAGATATTGGGAGCTGAGCCGGAAACAAAACCAGAAGATGAAGATGCTGCAGCAGCAATATTCCTTGATGGAAGAGTTCAGAGAGGAATAACTGAAATTCAACTTTCATATGCTATTCCAGTTAAATATTTAACAGCAAAACAAAGGCAAGATGCAGGAATTGGATATACCAAAACTCTCGGATACTTCTTCTATAGAGAATACAAAGGTGATATGCGTTCTATAGATCTTGGCCTAACAGGTGATGCCATGATCATCACTCGATCAGATTCCAGAAAAGCAGGTATACCAAGTGCTTATCCTATTATTGTAAAGCTAAGTAATCCTCAGATGACCAAGACAGACAAATGGCTTGCAAGCTATGGTTACATCGTAAGAAAAGGTCAAGCATTTACAGAATTCACAGAGGGTATGTTGAATGGAACAGAAGTTGTTCCTGAACACGATACAATAATTTTTGGTCTTAAATCAGAAGAGTTGATCAAGACAAGATATTCAGTTCCAGTTGCTGGCGGAAGTATCTTCAAAACTGAAGCAGAAATAGTAGACATGATCATTGATGGAACATATGGAATGGGTTATTGGATCGCGAAGGAACAAGGAACAGAATATAAGAACACATCGATCCTTTCAGTAGAAGCTAAAGAGGGCGAAACGGGAGCATTCTTAGGATTAGATGAAAATGGAAAAGAAGGTTGGAGAAAACCTGTTGGAATGCCTGAAACATCAAAACTTAAATCAAATGATTTTGATGCAGCAGAATTTGATCAAAATGCAGATGAAACTAGAAATGCTGTAGAAGAAATTAAAGTTAAAGAGACAGAAAGCAAAAATAGAGACTTAGATATTCAAAAACAAAAATCAGAAAGTGAAAAAAGAGAATCTGGTTTTGAAAGAGAGCTTAGAGAATTAGAACAGCAGTTGAAGAAGAAATTACAAGAAAAGTGTGACGAAGTTGGAGCAGTATTAAGAGACAGAACAACAGGCGAGCCCATTCTGTTGGCAGCTAACGGATCAATTGAAGAATTGGCAGCTATGGGATTATTTGCAAACACAACATTCGCAGCAGCACCTGCAGCAACAGTAAATATCGAAGACTTGAATAAATACACACTGGTTAGAGGCGTTACATTCTCAGTTGTTGCTAATGGTCAAGACAGACAAGCTGGATTCGATTGGGATGCAGCTATCAAACATATACCTGCAATGAAAGCAGTTGGGATCACAACTATCAGAACATATGTTCCTGTTACATCAGTTAAATTCTTAGATGCATTAGAAGCAAACGGAATGAAAGTTATCGTTGGTATTCCTTACAACGATGACAGATTCGTTGCTAATAAATACGATATCAAGAGCGGTTCATACAGAGCGTACATCAATAAATTCAAGGGACATAAAGCAATATTAATGTGGGAATTCGGTAATGAATATAACTATCACCCAGAGTGGTTCGGTGGAGATATCAATAAATGGTATACAGCTCTTGAAGTAGCGGCTAAATGGACACAAGCAAATGATACAACTCGCCAAGTTGCAACAGCACATGGAGAAGTTCCAACAGCAGATGTATTAAGGAAAGTTCCTTCAGTTGATGTTTGGGGTGTTAATGTTTACAGAAATGCTCATCCAGAAGCTGTATTAAGAGAGTTCAAGGCATTATTAGCAGCTAATGATATCAGAGATGATCTTAAATTATATATCTCTGAAACAGGAACAGATGCATTTAATAACAATACAAACAGAGAAGATCAGGATATGCAGGCTGAAGCAATTGCGACTCTTTGGAACAATATATATGCAGAAGCTAAAAAGCCAGCATACAAAGATATGTTCATGGGCGTTACATTCATGACATGGCAAGATGAGTTGTTCAAGGCTGGTAATCCAAACGCACATGATACAAAGGGATCAGCATTAAGCATCTTAGGCGACGGAATATCAAATGAAGAATGGTACGGAATCGGAAACAGAAAAGCATCTGATGTATTAAAGACAGCATGGGCTATAGAAGTCGCCGCAAATAACAACTTAACAAAGCAAGAAATTGAAGAAAAGATCGCAGCATTAAAGAGAAAAATAGAAGCAGAAAAGAAAATACAAGAAGAACTAAACAGAAGACAAGCAGATGAAAAGAAAATACAAGAAGAGTTAAAGCAAAGACAAGCAGCTGTTCAGCAATCAGCAGCATTACCAGCTAACAAGATAGTAGCAAAGATCAACAGATTAGACACTGTTAATAAGAAATTGGCAACATACTTAACAGTAGCTCAGTTAAGAGGGTACATTGCAAGAACACCAGAAGCATTATCGGCACCAACAGGACACATCGAGCTAGAACACAGAAAGGATCTAAGATCAGGAAAATACATCTACTTCAGAGACGCAAATCTTAATGGAATTCCCGAAGGCGATGAGCTTGAGACTCTTTCATATAGAGATCAGCCAAATGCAGCTAAAAGTGGAGAGCTATACCAGCCATTAAAGACACCGGTTATTGTATATCCAGGACAACCAAAGAGCTACGTAGTTGACTTCGCAGGAAAAACTGATGCAGCAAAATGGGCGATCTTCAAGAGCCTAACAGCACCATACTACGCAGTACCAACTGCAAATGGAACATTATATGTAACATCTGAAGAACTAACAAATCCAACTGAAGAATTTAACAGGTTCTTGGAATTATCAGATCTTGATTGGGCAAAAGATCCAAGCAAGGGTAGAAATTCAATGCCTATTCTATCAATCAAAGCTGATGGAATTTCAGGTGTAACAACATTTACTGATGTAACAGGTAAGCAGCGAGTAGCTTTAAAACTTCCAGATTCACATATTGCTTCTGAAGCTGATGTTGCATCAAAATATTTAGTTATCTATCAGGGTAAAGCAAAGAGATTTGATGTGCCAACATACAAAGCCCTTAGTGATATTACATCAGATGAATATGAGAATATTTCTGAAGTTCTTAAGATCAAAAAGGTAAATGGCGTTTATCAGATTATAGAAAGAGTGGCTTTAGATGTTGAAACATTGTCATTAGATGAATCTGAAGTGGAAGTATTAGAGGATATTGCAGTAGGTGTTCATGGAACAATGGCAAAGCCAGTTCTTTTGGGTATAGTTTATGATCTAAATGCAGATGGCTCAAGAGGTGCGGTTAAAGCGATGACTCAAGAGCTTGGTAAAATAGCATTTAGAGATGGCATGACAGAATCTGAAGCTGACAGGAATGTTGAAGTCAGAATTATCGAAAGAAGAGATTTTGCAACACATGCATTAGTATCAGCTGTTGGTATTAATGAAGTTAAGGGTTATATGCAAATAGAATTATATGCAGCACCTGAAACTTTAACAAATGGCAAAAGAATAGAAGGTAAAGCATTCTACGGAGAAAGACAATTAAGTAGAAGACCTGTTTACTACTATAACAGTGAGTATAAATTGGTAGATGCTCAAGGCGAAATAATTAATGAGCTTACTGAAGACAATGCAGTTGGTTTCGCTGTAAGAAGACCTGAATTAGATATGGTTGGCAGTGGAATAATAGCTGCATTGAAAGCTAAGGGTAGAAGGATAGTTGTTACTGAAGAGCAAGGCCTTGAGAAGATAGTTACTACACTTGAACAAGCAAGATCAGTTCTAGGAGTAGAGCAACATCATCGTACAAATTCAGAGTTTATTGAAGTATCTCTAGAAGAAGGTATTGACAGGGCAAGAGTTGATGTTATTGATGCAATGTTGGTTAAAGATTTTGCAAAAGATAGAGCTTCAATTATAGCTCAGGATAGCATTGAAAGTATGATGACTCAAATTAGAAAATTACGTTTAGTGCCTGTAGGAGTATTAAAAGCATACGAAGAAAAAGATAGTAATGTATGGGCTCAAATAGACGCTATTATGGCAGCAAAAAATCTACAAAGCACTAAGGAAGTAATCAGATACTTAGCTGGTCAAGTTGACTATCTATCTATCATGTTGAACCGCTTAGAAGACCGCGAATTCTTGAAAGGGTTTATCATTGATGCTAAATCAAACGTGGTAAAAGCAACAATAACAAGGGCAACAGAAAGTTCTAATGAAAACAGAAAGTATTTCTATGTTGAATTTAGATTAGCAAAAGAAGGAAAGGTTGATCCTGATAATAATGCAGTTGAGACATATGTTGCAACTCGCGGTGTTAATGCTACTCCATATATAATTATAACTTTGAAAGATTCTTCAAGAAATACAAGGGCCATAGATACTGCATCAGAATTAAGACAATATTTAATGGCACAAGATAACGGAACTGTGCTAACGGATCATGTTGAAGAAGCAATTAATTTAGGGCTTGCAAATATTGCTAATGAATTAAAAATGGGTGGAATGACGGCTGAAGAAGCAAAAGAAAGAATTGATAATCTTAAATTTATTTTATCAGAAACAATCAGAGCAAATGGTGTAATTGATTATGTTGTTCGCATTAAACAAGATTCACAAGCACGTAAATTTGTTGTTATATCTTCTGAAAAGAGATTTAGTCCTGATATTACAATAGGTATCGATTTCGAAGGTGCAAGTGCTAGGAAGGCTATAGAGTTCTCAGGTTTGAACAAGATATTTAAGGTTACTTCAATAACTAGACTAACTCCTGCTCAATTAGAGAATAAGCTTGGAATGCCTGAAGATGCCAAATTAAGTGCGGAAATGCCACAAGGTAATATTGGATATGAAAGTCAAAAACAATTAGTTGAGATCAGAAGAGGCATCTGGACAGGAAACAGCAGTGAAAGTATACTGATGATAGTAAATTTGTTGATATGGGTGTTGTCCGATATTTAGGATACAACGATCCATTAGCAAGGGATTATGTTGTTGTTGAAGGTAAGGTAATAAGGTTCATGCAATTTGATGACAATGTCGCGGTTGACGGTACTTCAGTAGGCGCAAATGAAGCACCTGCATCAGTTATGTTAGGTACGACAACAGGGGAAACAGTTATTAACAAAACGTTAAATATGGTTACTCGCCGAACAGAATTCTTAATGCAACATGGTGACGAATATCTTTATAAAGTTCCATTTGAGTATCGTAGCGAACAGGCATTTATTAACAAGGATATCTTTATTGCCTATAATGTGAAAACTGGTGTAGTTCGAGAAATTAATGCAGATTATCATAGTATTTCATATTCTCGTTCAAATATGCCTATATACAATACTAAAATTGGCGGTATCTTCAAGCATAAAAGAGATGCAGTAGCAAAGATCCTAGATCCAAGAGCAGATATGTCTAATTTAGACGAACAATTATATAGCCATTATGAAATGACAGTTGTTAACACTTCATTTGGTCAATACAGAGTTATAAGAGATGTTCCAGATTCAAACAATATTAACGAAGTTAATGTGAGAATCTTTGATGTTAAAAACGGTAGGCTTGTAGCAGTCGTTAAAGCACAGAGAGAAAGTGAAAATAAATTATTTAAATTTTATGATCGATTGATCAACAAGATTGAAGGCGAAAGAGTTTACTTGGATGTTTATGAGCAAACCTGGACAGACCTATTTAGAAACTCATTCCCAGGACGTATAGTAGATACAATAGCAGTTGGCTTATGGACAGGAGACAGCGATATATCAAAGAGTCAAATATTTGAAATTCTTGCAACAGAAGGAACACAGCTTTGGGATGGTAAGGTTCCAGAACACTTAAGTAAAAATGTTTATGAAGATCAGGTTCGTTCTTACATATGGTGGGTTGCAGGTGGACTTGCTCTAACGCTTGTAATGTTATTAACTCTTATCTCAAGCATCAAAGACTCAAAAGTTTATCGCATGATAAGTCGTTTATGGAATCGCACTTTTGGTTCTGTTAATGCTAATCGAGGAATAACAAAAGATATTGCCCGTGTTCTTGAAAAACAAAAAGGAATAAGCAAACCTGAAGCTAAACGTTTAGCTAGGAAGCTAGTATCCCGTGAAGCACAAGGTGGCATTTTTGTAGCAGGTAAACGTCCGGAAGTTGAACATTTATTTAAAGATATTTTAGTACAATTTAAACTTGAAGAGCGTGATCGTGATAGTTTCTCCAACTTTAAACGTGCTTATTCATTTGAGATGAAGGTTGCTGTATTAAGAATATTCTTAGATGTTCAACGCAAAGAGCGTAAATTGACACCAGCGGAATACAAAACATTCGATGCAGCTTTAGATCAATTGGTCAAAGGTGTAAAAACGGATGGCTCTTTAGAGAAATTAGAAAAACGACGTGATGGTAGGGTTGTTAGAGACAGATTAAGAGAAGAGGGTTTTGATAAACAAGAAATTGATAGCATTGTTGCAGCTTATGAAAGTGGAAAATTAACATTCAAAGAAGTTCATGAAAATTACTATGATAATAAAAAAGTAACATTCGATACAAGTAGACCATTATTAGAGCAAATTGAGAAAATGGCAAAAGCAGGTGTTATTGATGCGGTTGCTATAGTTTATTATCTTGACAATGTTGACCTTAAAGATAAAGAGGCTGAAGACCTATTAAAACGCCTTGTAACAGTGGCTGTAAAGGTACGTACTAAGTATTTAAGAGATAGAAAGAAATATGAACCAAAAGATAAGAAGACTGCTGAAGATGATGCAAGTATCTTACAAGCGGTTGTTCTAAATGAATTGAAGAAACAGCTTGAACGTGAAGTTGAACAACGCGCCACTAAAGATCACGTATTATTAAGGAAATTAATGACACCGGAAGCACGCCTTGCCGTTGAATTACTTGCAAAAGATGACAGGTTTGCAGAGAAATTGGCAGGATTTACAAACTTTAAACAAGATGTTATCGGTTATGTACGTGACAATGTATTAACACCTATGATCGACACAGTTCTTAATAAGCATGGTTTTGGAATCAAGTTTGATGAGCTGAAAAAATTATTCTATCAGCAAGTTATTGCTGAATTAATGTTCTATGTATCTTTAAGACCATCACGTCTTCCAACAATAAAGAATGGTGTAGTTGAACCAAAAGATATGAAATTGATTGTTAATCCAAATGCGGCTCTTAAAACATCTGAAGCAGTAACTTATGAAGAGTATGTAGTCTTTAAATATTTACAAGCACCTAAAGAACAAACAGACGGCATATCTTTAGGTGGGGATGGCCTTATTTTTACACAAGTATTATTTTTAACGGCATATTTGATACATAACCGCGATAATGTTTACGGCAGCCATCAGATAGCTGAATATCATAAATTGATCAAGAATAATCGTTTATACTGGCGCTATGTATTCTTCATGAATAATATTAAGCAGTTAAATGATGGTGGAGATGGTGCTTATATCTATATTACAACAGGTAAGGTTGATGGTACAACAGGTAAGAATGAGCAACAACCTAACTTACGCTTAAGTGAGACACTGTATGATGAAAATATGACACTTGTCTTTGCTGACTTAACTAAACGTATGCGCAAAGAAGAAGTAAGTTCAGAGACGGACCTTTCATACAACAAAAGCATCTTTAAAGAGTATGAAGAAATGCTTAAGCAAGCAGCAGCGGCACTAGAGAATTCAAAAGCTACAAATACAGAAGAAATTGCTGAAGCACTTGCTGCAAAAGCAAAAGCTACCTGGAAAGATATGCAGGATTACGGTAAAAATTATAGAGCTAATGTAAAACAAGGAAATACATTTGATAAATATTTCAACAATATATTACTGCCTTTATTTAGGCCGTTTAGAGATCATTTCCAAAAGATCGTTGGGGAACGTTCACCATATGCTAATAAAGCGGAAAAGAAACAAGCTGAGAGCAAGGGCTGGTGGAGTTTCATGCGCTACAGAATATTCGGATTGTTCGTAGGCTATTTAGCCAAATTTGAGAATAATCGATTCGGACGCAAGTATCAAACTACTTTGGAAGATATCTTGGGAATTCGATCTGCTAAGGTACGTGCGTTAGTATATGGATTAATGTTGGTAGGTATTGCATCTTCTGTAGTTTCTATATATTTAACGGCTCAAGTTGGTTTATTTGTATTCTTGGCAACGATGTCCTTAATAACACTGCCATTGCTATTTGCATATATGCCAGTTAGAGGTGAGAAAGCATTATGGGCGTTTGTTGGAAGTGCATTCTCATCTTTGATGGGTGGTATGTCATGGTTAGTTTTTGGAAAATATTATTCAGTTGTATGGTTAAGTGCTGGTGCAATCAATACGGTTGTATTGTTACTTATGTTATCAGTAGTTAGTGTCTTGTCATTAGTTCAAGTTGCCCGTGCTGGTAAGGCATATTATAACTATCGCAATAATCTTTGGAGCAGGCGTGCACGTGGTAGAGCTAATATGTTCGCAGCTATTTTCCGTATATTTGCATCTGACGCACGTTATTTTAGAGCTCTTAACGCAGAATACGGTTCAGCTGAAAATAATTATGGTTACATTATGCCTAATAACGTTTTGTTTGTTGAGCATATTAGAAGTCTTGCAACAGACCTAAAGCGTTTATATCGTATTTCTGATGAGGACGTCGAAGCTCTAATTAAAGCAGCATACTTAGGTAAAAAATTCCCAGAATTCAAAGGTGAACAGGCACGCGAATATCTTTATATGAACATGATGTCACCCGCATACCGCCGAACTCCAATGGATACATATGCACGCCATAAACAAATGGGAACACATGTTCAGTCATACAATGAAATCGTTGGTCATCAATTAGAAGAGTATATTCGTCCAGGAACAATGTCGTTGATGATTAAGAGAAAGGAAATACGAGAGTTAGAGAGAATCATTAATGGTCATCTAAAAGAAAAAAGACTTAATTGGTTTGAAAGATTTGCACTGCTTGGCGATATAATAACAGCAATGAAAAATATGCCACAATTTACTATTAGTAATTTAGGTGAGGCAGTGTTTAAGGGAATCTTATTAGGGCCAGAAAACAAGCGAAATGATATTTTAAAAGAGTTGAAAGCTGTAATGAGTAAAGATGGTAAAAGTGTTAAATGGGAAGGTCCTTTAGAACCGATAGCTAACAAATATGCAATTGATGAGGAAGCTCTTGAAAAGAGATTATTCTTAGCAAACTTTATTCTTAAGACAGTTGTTAATTATGCTCTAAAAATAGCTAGCGAGCATGGTACAATTGAAGCAAATATGTTCGGTTATTTAGTGCGTACTCATCCAGATGAATACAATAATGCTCTTAAGGAACTTAGAAAGCGTGGGCATAATGTTCTTGTTAAAGAGCTTGAAGGTGCTAACGAAAGAACAAACTTCCTTGAGATATTAAAGAAATATCCTCAAGCTTATGCAGATGCAGCTGAAATATTTGGTATTGTTCTTGATGAACTTGATGCAGCTAATATGGCTGTATTAGATGGTTTTGCTAAAGATGTTATTGCTGTTCATTTGGCAGCAGCTTATAACGATGGAAATATTGATTATCGTCATGCGGTTCAGTTAGCTGATGAGCAGTTTGGTTCGGTTCAATTGGCTAAGGATAATTGGACAGATCAAGAGATTGCTGCCGTAAGAGCTTCTGACGTGGAAAAAGCAAGACTTATGCAAGTTTTTGTTGATGAATTTGAATCCAAAGATGGCAAAAAGGGTTATAAGAAGATGGCTGAACTTAAGATCTTCCAAATGTTGCAGATGACTACTATGTGGCAAAATGCGAATCCACAAAACAGTTTAATTCGTCGATTAACAACACTTGTTAATGTTGTAGAAAAGGGTGAATCAAAAACACTTCAGTGGGGTGTTCTGCCAGTAGCAAAACTATTTAATCAAGGAAGAAAAGAATCTGAAGCTGCACAACAAGGTGATCCTATTTCTGTTCATCGTGCTTTCTATCACTTTATAGTTAATCTTTATGGAGAAGCTGAAGCTCATAATCGCGTTGTTGCTGTTGATGGCGAAAGTCAGGATCGTTTCTTATTCGAGTCAACAGATGAATTCGCTAATGTTATTCTTGGGTTCAGAAAAGCAGAATATGAACACTTTATGGAGGAGAATTACACCAAAGCTAAAGAGTTTAAAGAAATGGTCGACTTTGCGAATGTATTTAATACACAACATAAAGCCAATGCGCATGTTCCTATTTACGCAGGTGATGAGATTCTTTCAACATTCAAGAATGGTGGAATTGGGGTGAATATTTGGTTAACAGGAAGTTTATCTGCTAACCAGGATGCGCTTGTTCGTGTTATGCCAGGATCTAACCCATACAGACTTAATACGGCTGCTTATATGGGACGTAACCCAGAATATGTTGTTATGAACCCGGCCTTCTTGATCTGGGGTGCAAGTAGTTATGCCTTCCCAGGACGACGCATGTATAAAATGATGCAACAAACATTTACGCAAGTATCACAGCTAGGATACCAAGATCTAACATTGTTCTATGGTAAAGGTATTGTTAACCCAGCATCTGGGGATACATTATTAATGACTCCTGTAGAAGACTCTGGTGCTTTTATGATCCAGAAAAATATGGAACCTGAAGCAACAGCAACTTGTGAAGGATACTTTGTTTGGGAATGGTCACGTCCATCTCTACATTCGGAATCAGTTTTTGGAACAGAAAGCCGTTATACATTTAACGTAGCACAGTTAATTTTACCGACAGCTATGTTTGAGACCTTTACAAATAAATTTGTTGGGACAGATTTCAAGTTGAACATATTACAAAACGCTTTCCATTATTTATCATCAATGCTTGCGGTTGTTATATTAGTTGCATTGCCATTCTTGCAACCATTCAGTGGATTTGCTTACCTTAAACCAGTTATCGCCTTCCTTTCATTAACCGTTATTATGATGAATTCAGTCAGTTTATTCAACTTCTTGCGCCATATGTTTATTACCGGTAATTTCTGGAAGGCAATAGGGAGATTTGCTAAAGATACAGTTCAAGCCTTCCCTTATACAGTATCAATGATCATCGGTTTTGCGGAGGCAAGTGTTAAGGTAGCTAATGAAATGTTCTCGTTTGTTCCTACATTAAAACAGCCAGTATTTGGTGTTCAAGATCGTCGCACACGTTTCCAAAGCAATAGGCTTTTCAAATTTAGAGCGCAGTTAGATGGTACTGTAAAGAACAGATTCTTTAGAATCGGCATTATTCTTGCAGGATTAGGTCTTGTTGGCGGGCTTCTTGTGGGTACCGGTTTTGTTGCAGCAGGTCTTGGCTGGATAGTTAAATATGCTCTTATTGGATCAGCTATTAGCTTTGTTATTGCAGGTATTATTCACCATATGAATAACGCTACAACAAAAGGAATACCTGTTTCTGGTATCGTTGCAATCGTTGCAATTGCTGGATTTATATTCTCAACGATGTTCTCAACATTAATTGGTATGTTGTTTGTAGTCCCATATTTATTAGCGGTTATAGCGTTCTTAACAGGTACAGATGTATTTGATACTTATGTTGAGACTGATAAGAATGATAGCAGTAAACAAACATTATCTGGATGGCGATTGTCAGAAATGTTTGGTCAAAGACAGGCTGTTAAAATATGGTTTAGAACGTTGGCTTTATTAATGTTAAGTATTATATTTGCTCCGATCACTTTTATCCCAGTAGGCATAATTGCAATCATTAATGCGGTATTAACGGTTGTATTAGTTGTTAAGTTTAAAGTAGCTTTCGAGAATATCCTACGCGTATTAGGTTGGAATGTAATGCATATATTCAATGCGTTTTCTGAAGGAAAAAATGATTATAAAAAAGTTCAGGCGATTGTAAAGGAAGTTATTGAGAATATTTCAAAAGATGCTCTTATTGGAGAAGTAGAAAATAATGTTATTAAAGTTACATTATTAGCAAGTGAAGTTCCTGAAGGACTACAAGATGCTGTTAGAGCAAAAATATTAAAAGCTATTCAAGAAGGTGCGCTCTTGGTTAAGGCTATAAATGCTGAAGGAATAGTAGTGGGAGTTGTTCCTGCTTCTGAAATCAATATAGAATTCGCAAGTATCAACCTCATAGTTCCTGCCAAATATTCAAAGATAAGAGTTTCCCTTAAAAATCAAAAAGTAAGCAACAAAGCAAGAGTAAATCAACCAGAAAACAATAACAGCACTACATTACATTCTCATGCGTGGCCAATTATGTTAGCTATGTTCGCGCAGGTTAGCGGATCAGGTTGGGTTTCTACAGTTGTCGCAGCTGCAGCAGCTGGAATCTTAATGTTAGCTTTGATCAGAAAATATATTGCCCGTAAAAAACATTCACAACCATCATCTTCACAATTATCGACTCTTTCCGTGGCTGGAGTGGCTCGTAATAATAAGGATGTGAAGGTTGTGGATGCGGGCAACACATCAAGCAGAATAGTAGAAATTGATTATGCAAGAAGAGCAAGAGCAGTAGCAAGAAAAACAAGAGCGTTTGGCGCATCTTCTTATAACGGAGTAACTATCATCGAAGTATTCCCATCAAAGGCCAAAACAATTGAAGATATTAACGTTGCTCTCGATACAGCGATTGAATTATTAGAAGACGATAAGAGCAGAGAAGCTATTGCCGTTCTTGAAAATGCTAGAAGAGATGCTCTAACTGTTGAGAATGCAGGAGCTGAATTATCTGAAATCAACAAAATGTTAAGCAGACAATATAAAGAGAAGATCCAAGCATTAAGAAACAAGCTAACTGACATTGCTGATGCAAGACAAAGAAAAGCTTTTGAAGCGATCCTTAGCGATACACAAACAAAACGTCAAGTTGTTCAGGCAGCAAACATGAAAGATATCGGAGATGTATTAGTTGGAAATAATGATTTTGAAGAAGCTATTTGCTGTTATGAAGAAGCTTTAGCAGTATTGCCACAAGCAGTATTCCCTGCAGTGAACGCAAATGATGTTATTGAAATTCTTACAGCATTAACTGAAGCTTACAGAAATTATGAAAGACTTGCTGAAGTTAAGAAAAATAATGGCGAAGTTGCAAGAGCAGTAGAGATGTTGGAACACTTAGCTTCTTCTGAAAGAACACATATGTCTGCAATGGATAGATTGATGGTATTTGCTTCACTTATGGATAGCTATTATGAAGCAGGAAGAAAAGAAGATGTTATCATAACTGCAGAAACAGTTGAAAACTTCTTCCAGGCAAACACAAATGTATTAGAGCAAGATGTTCCAAGTATCAATTATATGAAAGCAGCTATTGCTTATGTAGTCGCTGCAGCTTCATATGATACTGGTGATCAAGCAAAAGCATTAAGCTTATTAAACGAATCAGCTGAACTTTTCGCAAACGCTTATAAAGAAGGAAATGACGCATTAGATTGGGAAGCAAATATCAGAGCAACTATCAAGAGACTTAACTCAAAGGATGAAGGTAACGATAGCGATAATAGAGGAAAAGCAGGAAACAACAGCGGATACACATTAGTCGAAGTTCCTGTTGTGATCACAGTTGTTGGTTTAGCGGTTATGACAGCAAGCTTCTTAGCACAAAACATTTCAGACCTAACACCTGCAGTTGCAAGTTTGATCGCAGGTGGATTAGGGATCTTATCTATAGCGGCATTCAGAAGATTTTTAGCCCAAAGAAATAATTCACAGCCTTCAGTTACACAATTATCGACTCTATCCGTGGTTGGAGTGGTTCGAAATATTAAGAACGTGGCGGCAGTAGTATCAACTTCAAAAGTATTTGGCTTATCAAATAGAAATTCTGCAGATTCAAGAAGAACATCAGCAAGACGCGCATTCACAATAATCGAGGCACCTCTTGCAGTTGCAGGCATCACACTAGCAGCTATTACCTTCTCAGAATTATCAGTATTTACTGTAATTGTTATAGGCCTTAGCGCGGCAGCAATTCTTATCGCGATATCATTAAGAAAAACAATATTAGCAAAGAGCAATGTAAAGGTTGTTGTTAGTTCAAAAGCTAAGAGAGTAACTGGTATTATTACAGCAGTAGTTATCTTTAGCGCTTTGGCTTTTGCAGGATTTGATTTCAGCAGCAAGAAAGTTACTCCTTCCGCATTCTTTGGCAACGCTCAAACAGCAGCACGTCAAGCTTACAATCAATATGAATCAGTAGAAGTTGGCGAAAACATGACATTCGCAAGATACAAAATGTTACATGGTGAATTAGTACATGTTCTTAATTTCGATACAGCAAAATACGACATGGTATTAGATACAGTGGTAAGACCAGATTCAATTGCAGCTATTAATGCTAATTACTTCTTTAAGAAGAATGGTAATAAAACACCAGCAGCTTTAGCTGTTATCAACGGGAATGAAGTTAAGGCTTACAATGCAGATGGCGAGACACAAGGAAAGCAAAAAGCGAACGGATCAGCTGGCGCATTATTCGTTCAATATAAAGGAAGTAATCCACAGATCATGAGCGCTTCAAAGGCACAAGGATATGAAATTAAGAGAGCAACAGAAACTGGTAAAGTTGACAGCGCATTCCAGGCAGGACCAATAGTATTAGAGAACGGAACATATGGCAGACACGTGCTTACATCTTCAAGAGCTGGAACAAAATCAGTATTAGCAAAGCATTCAAACGGTACATGGTCATTGATCTTCACAGATGATGTATTTGTCGGACAATACGGAAATCCTTTAAGTGATATGGCTAAGTTCTTAAGCGCACAAGGTTATGAAGATGCAATGTTAGTTGATGCCGGGGCAAGAGGAAGATTTGTAGTGAAAGGTATTTATGATGAAGCAAGAGCAGAATCACCAGTCACATTGATCAACATCATTCCAAAAGCAACAACTGTGATCAACACAGGTGTTAAGATCAGCACCCCAGCTACGGTAACGCCATTCATTATCGCAGCAATTCTTGCAACAATTATTGTTGTTCTATTAAACAAATTATTCATCGATCCTTCCAAAGAAGTAAAAACAACAAGAAGGCCATTAACAGACAGAAGAAGAGAAGCTTTCACACTTGTTGAAGTTCCTCTTACATTAGCTGGTATCACAGCTGTAGCCGTTGCAGGTGTTTCAGTTCAAACATTGATGATGATCACAGCTATGTTAGTAGCAGCAGCTACAACAGTAATGATGATGAGAAAAGAAGAATTAGTTCCAGCGCTAGTATTAAATGCAGTTGCAGCTGGAAGTGCAGCAGTTAAAACATCAAACAGACAGCCAAGAAGAACAGAGAAAAACGAATCAAACACGGTTATTGTTGTCGGAATAACAAGAGATGGCGCTACTGTTAAGTTGATCAAGAGTAAAGAGCAGAAATGGGATAATGAATATTTTGATATTTATGTTGGCAATCAATATGCAGGATTTACAGATTTCAAAGAAACTGATGATGCAGTTGAACTAAGTGATATTGAAGTCGAAAAATATTTCAGAGAAAGAGGAGTTGCAAGGGCAGTTAACAATTGGTTTGCACAAAAAGCTAAAATGACCGGAAAGAAATTAATTGTTAGATCGATCAAGAATCCTTTGGCAGCACGTTTAGTATTAGCAACTATGGAAGATGATAATGAGCTTTCTCTAAATGGAAAGCAAGTAAGCAAGGTAGAAATTGATATTCTAACTGATGCAACAATTATTGATACATTGAATAATGAAAATACAGTAAGCATTGAATATGATGAGTTGGTTGAAATGGATGACGAAGATGATGAAGGAAGAGCATTGGTAAGATTAGAAGATGGTAATTATGCAGTGATAATCAATGGTGTTGTTAGAGTAGTTGATGCTAATGGTGAAGTTCAAGACGATGTTGAAATTGAATATGATGTTTATAAACCACTAAGAAAGATCGAAGGAAATCCAAGGCCAACCAATAATAGAGCAAGCAATAACAATTATGCAAACAGCGGATCTGCAAGCATAGAAGTTTTAGTTTCTCTTGCAGGCATTGGCAGTGTGATTATATCAGCCGTGAGCGGATTAGGATGGGTTGTTACCAGTATCGCAGCTGCTGTAGCAATTGCTGCGATTGTCATGATTATTCAAATGATCAATGGGGAAAAAGGATTTTTAGCAAACAGCAAAACTGATGCAAATGTTCGTCCATATATGATGATGAAGAAGTCAGAACTAGAAGCTTTATTTGCGGCTAACAATAATGTTGCTGGTCAATATGTTGGTTCTTTCCGCAGAAATGAGGGCTCTATGATTTCAAGCAGTGTTCAAAGACAAGATGCAGAGAGATTATTGGAAAGAGCAGCAGTAGTTCATACCGCGCAAATCAATGTTGTTGAAACAGCAGAGAATATCTTGAAAGATGTAAATTCTAGTAAAGCATATTTACAGGAAGCATCTTTCGAAGCAGCAGTTAATTGGATGTTTAATAGAATTGTTATTAAAGAAAAACTAGATGTAGCTAAATTCGGATATTGTGACTTTGTTTCAGCAGTTGTGGTCAAGGCTTTGGAAGCGCTTGGGTATAATAAAGTATCTGTAAGAAGAGTTTTATTACAAATCAAAAAAGATGGTGCTGAGAAATATACCCCGCATTTATTTGTAGTTGTTGAAGATTTCAACGACCCTGTTTATATTGATTTAACAATTACACAATACTTGAACAAAGATAGCGATATTAATGGCATTCTAAGTACAGGATCAGCATTGTCAAACAGCTCATTCACGGATGTAAAGAATGCATGGTACTTAGATGAAGAGATGTCTCAAGAAGGAATGGAAAATGTTACATATGCAAATGACCCAGCATTACACGGACAGAGAGATGAGTTCTCTGCTCCTGAAGCATCTGCATCAAGAGAAGTTAAAGCTGCTCCTGCAGCAAACAATGGAACAACATACTTATCTAAAAAGCAAGTTGATCAAATTGTCAAAATAGCAGCAGCTGCAATTCGCGAATTATTTAAAAACATAAGCAATGCTGTTGCTTCTTCAGAAGATGCTCGTGATGAAGCATTCATTAAAGCGATCAGAAGGAATCCTTTCCTTGTTGAAATAGCCGAGGCATTTGCAAATGACAGAACTATCCTTAGCGACGGAGAACTTATCAGAAAAGGTTCTGATGATGTAAGCACAAAAAATGAACAAATACGCATCGAGTTAAGAAATCTTCAAGCAGACGGATCAGCATCACAAGTAGCTGTAAGAGGATTTTTCCTAAGCCGTGGAACTATTCGCGAGAGGTTAGAGGCACAACTTGCTGGATATTCAGTAGATGTCTTAGAAGCTGGAAAAGCAACGCTTGAGTTTAATAGAAAAGGTGTTAACAAATCTCTTGCGATCGCTTATTTAGAAAGACGCTTAAGTGATTTGTTAGATCTTATGGGATATCGTGCAGGTGAGTATATTGATGTAAGAAAGACAAGAACTATTTTTGCCGCAGATGTTGATGGAACAGTATTATCATCACCACGTCCAGATGTTAAAGGTATTCAAGGTATTCATAATAGTCCTACAAGAGACGGAATAGAAGAATTGATCGATATGGGTGGCGTTTATGCCGCTATCAGTGGAAACAATATGAGCAGGCTTGTTGGTCGTTTGATCGAGCGCAATGCATTTGTTAGACAAGGTTTGATCATTGTTGGAAATGGTGCAGCAGACATGAAGGTTTTTACAAAATACGGAAAGCTTATTTCAGTTGATGATTATAACCAAAACGCGTTAACAGTAGTAAGAGAAGAGCAGCCAGTTGCTTTAGATATGGTTTATGCAGGTGATAATGTTGGTGAAAATGGAAATGATTATCCAGGTTACCAGCAAGCAGGTTTTAACAGATCATTGATCGTTGCAAATAAAACTGCAGCAGACATGAGATCTGAATTACATCCTGTATTGATCGCAGGTAATGAGCAAGGAATGACTTTTGCAATTCAAGAAATCATCAGAATTGCAAAAGCAAATAAAGGCCAGGTATTATTTACTGATGAAAACATTCAAACAATTGTTCGCAATGCACGCGGTTTACTTAGTGAGTTTAAAGATATAGAGAAAGCAAGACAACTTGTGACTACTAGCGGGTTAAAGATGTTTAGAGGAGTAACGCTTTGGTCATTAAGAAAGAATTTGTATAGAGATGATAATGGGCAGATCGCGCTTGGATGGGCTGATGGATTAAATAATGTTCCATGGAGCTTCAGTCCTGTTGTTGCTAAAGAGTTTGCTATGGATACACACACTTTAGAGGCTACTGGTAGCGTTCCAGTTATTATTGAAGCAGATTATGATTTGGTTCAAAAGGTCAGAGGACGTCTTCCTCAACCTCCTATGTCTGATAGTCATGAAAATGAATGGCACGATCTAAAAGGCGGATTCCCAATTGACACGATTACAAAGCTTTCTATATACAGCAATAAGACTAAAGCTTGGAGAAGTACAACAAATAAGAATGTTATTAGAAATATCATTCTTCGCAGATCTTCTAAAGAAAACATTGCTCAGGCAAATAGCAAAGAGGATATTGCAGCATTGATAAAATGGTTCAGAGAAGGAGTATCGAGCAGCAGCAACACACAATATGTAGAAGACAATATTAGATATAAAGAGTTAAGAGCACAATTAGAAAAAGATGCAAACAATGAAGAGATCGCTAGCGAAATGGATGCAATTCAGGCAAGAATAGTTGCTGCACATCCAAAGGTTATTCTTGAAACAGAAAAAATGATCCTTATTGTTGAAGCTTTAGGCCGCATTGCACGCAGAAGCACAGTGTTGCAGCTTCGCCGTATTACAGAATTCTTTACAGAGATCATTGCTGATAATCAAACACAGGTATCAGGTTATTACTGGGTACGCATGCAGGCAATATATGTCCTAGCTGACAGGATCATGCCAATAATGAATCCTGCTTTCAGAGCAACAATTGTTTTCTTCTTAGAAAAGCTGCTTGATGCAAAAGATCAAAGAGCAGATGCAACAGCAAATACAATTCTTATGACAGGTGCATTAGCTGCAAACCCAATTCCAAATCTACGCTTGGCAATTGGAACTGTTGTTTATGAACAAGATCGCGTTGTGTTCGCGGAGCAGATTCAAGTATCAGAAAATGCACAGGAGATCGTTGCAGCATATGAATCAAGCATCGTGGTAAGAAAACAAGCAGCGCTAGATGCAATCATTATTATGGCTGCAAAGCCTGATGCAAGACAGCAGATGATCGCAATAGAAACACTTGGTTTAATTGGATATTCAGCAGTTAAGGCTATTTACGCACTAGAGAATTTACTTGTTGCTGAAACAAATGAAGATATTAAGAAAGCAATAATAGCTGCAGTAAGAGGAATAGCAGCTGCTGTTTATGAAACAAAAATTGCTTACACTTCAATGAATAATGTAGTTGTAACATTCAATGATTATTATAAACAAGCTAATGATGTTGAAGGTGTTTTAAATCTTACATCATATTTAAAGATAATCTTGTCAAACCTAGAGACGCTTAAGAATAATAAAGGGACGGTAGAAGATATCTATTCTAACGGAAAACCTTACTGGGCAGTTATTCTTGCCGGTGGTGGAAGCAGTAAAGCATTATTGACAGTATTGCAAGAACTTTGGAGACAGCTAAAGGATCTTGGAAAAGTATCTGGAGATATGCCGCGTGTAATGACATTGCATAATCAGGAAGATGCTGGAGGCTCTACTATCTTGATCAAAGGTGGATTTTTACAAGAGTGGGGATTAAGGGTTACAGCAGACGGAGATCCAACTAAAGCTGTTTCAGGGATCATCCCAAGATGGATGGATAAAATTGAAAGCATGCGTATCAAGGATAGAGCGACTGCAGAATATTATGGCAACAGTGTGGTAGCAGTATTGACAGAAGCTTTTGCAAGAGTAACATTCCTTGAAAGTGAGAAGACTTTATTCGAAGAATATAGAAGATCACGCTTAGCAGCAGCTGCAGTAATAGATGCTCAGTTTGTAACAAACGGAAAGATCGATCTAGTCGGCCAAAGCATGAAGAACCTTATGATGAAGGGCATGATCTTACAATATAAAGGTTATGAAGATCAAACGATCAATCCTTATGGAATTATCGCAGCTTACAAAAAATATTTTGAAACAATGGGAATCAATGTCAGCCCAACACCTACTCATTATGAAGGTTTGGCTCTTAAAACAGTTAGACAAGAAGAGAACTCATTGTACAGCGTTACAATATATGATCAGGATCAAATTTCTCATTCACCTGCTTTCGGCCAATTACCAATAACTCATGTTGAATTTTATGGTGCAAGAGTTGATGCAGATGTTCCTGGTGTTCAGGAAGCTATCGAAGGAGCTCAGATTAAATTAACAGGTATTTCAAGTTTTGTTACTTCATCAGCACCACTTTTAATGGATAAGAGAATCGGAACAGTATTGAAAGATTCAACAATGATCTTGAACGCAAATTATGAATCTGAAAATATTGGACTGACTATTCATCAAATGACTCAAATGATCTCGAGATGGGTTGGACAAAGATTTGACGCAGCTGTGAAAGTCCTTCTTCTAAATAATTACAAACAGAGTAAAGAGACTTTAGGCGACAGAATAGACATCTTCAAATCAAAACAATTGCAGTATTATGGACCTGTACGATGGTTATCAGAAAAAGAAATTGAGGCTGTTAAAGCTGAAAATCCAGGATTGACAATTGTTGATGAGCATTCATTGGTCGATGTTCAGGAAGTTGATTCAAGAAGAGAAGGAGAAGCAAAACAATATATTCTAAGTTTAGTTGATTCTAAGGTTGCAAGATTGATACGCGAAGCAAATGGCGATGAAAATCTTATTCCTGCCGCAGTAAATAAACAAAGCAAACAAATTTCAAGAAAAAGAGGCCAGGAAGGATTTACAGCGATCGAAGTCCCTGTAGCAATAGCAGGTATTGGCATTGTCGTTATTTCAGCAATGAACGGATTAGGTTGGGTTGTTGCAACTATCGCAGCTGCAGCAGCTGGAATATTAATGTTTTCACTATTAAGAAAACATTTCGCCCGTTCAAAGCATTCACAACCATCACATTCAAAATTATCGACTCTTTCCGTGGCTGGAGTGGCTCGTAATAATAATGATGTGAAGGTTGTGAATGTGGGCACTACATCTAGTAAAAGAAGAAAGGCTCTCTCTCTAGCCCTTGCAGCAATAGAATTATTTGAGTTCATTATTACAGCAGGGTTTGGGTTAAATAATAAAATAGCCGATAATACAGAATGCATTGATGGTGCTAAGGAATCAAGAGATCAAAAAGAAAGATTAATACAGGCTGATGCTGTATCATCAGACAATGGTCAATATGTAACTGCTGCAGGAACATTTGTTGTTGCAGATGTTGAGAGATCAAGCAATGAGACTGAAACTGTTGAGATCGCAGCTTCAGGTGTTTATAGCAATGGAAATGATGTCGGATCTTGGAATATGGTACCGCAAGTATACGATATGCCAATGGCCGCACCGTATACACCGATAAGCTATGCTGATAATGAAGAAGTCTTAGATGGTGCTACAACAATAGATCTAAGAGTTGGTAATGTATTTGACCTTGATCCAGCCCAAAATATTTTAGACGATCAACAATTGCAGGCATTGAAAGATCTGTTTGAAGCTGTTACATACTTGTCAAATGCTCCACCTGTGTATGTAACAGATAACCTTAGCAACACAAAGGGTGCAATCACTGCATTTGAAACTGCACAAATCGTACTATTCAATAATGATGAAGACAAGATATTTATCCACACGTCTGTATTAGACAGAATCGCTGCATTAAGTTCAACAGAAAAAGAGACTTACCTAGAATTCCTTAAGGGTGTTTTTGAAGGACATGAAAGATTCCACGCAGAAGGTATTAATGATGAAGCGACAGCCCTCCTAAAGACAATTGAGTATTTATCCGAAAATCTTAAAACATTAAAAGCGACTATCAGTGTTCTTAATAATCCAGAGATATATGGAGTACGAACAGAGGCCATTTTTAAAGCAGATCTTAACGATATTTCAAGCGACGGAAAGGAAGCTATTTATAGAGGTAATGCTTCATATGAACATAGAATTGCAAAAGGAACGATCGTTGTAGAAGGGGATGTTGTTATAAGTGACCAAGATAGATATTTAGAAGAGACTGATGATTTGGAAGGATTGATAAGAAAAGAAAAAGCCAAATTTCTTTTAGTATATAGGCGAGAAGTTGCTTTGTTCGATAAAATTCAAGAAAGCTTAAAAGATAACCCTGAAGCACAAGGCTTTGCTATTGGACAAGGGCTATATTCTTCACTAGAAAAGAAATCTAAGGAATTAATTGGAGAAAAAGATGAACAAGGCCGCATTTTAAGTGCAATCGGTGCTGTAGAAATTGGTATCAGCAAGATATTTAAAATGGGTGAAGATATGATGAAGACCAGCCCAAATATTGGTATGACCATTGTTGAATTTGCTAAAGATCTACCGGTAATACTTTCAGGCCTTAAGAATTCAGAATATTTAAATCAAGAAAACGGTGTTGAAAATAAAGATGTCATTCTAGTTATGCATGAAATGACGCCGTTAAGAATTATAAAGATTGCTTATCAATATAATGTAGTAGCGATCGTTTCTGAACTTGGAACACAAAATGCACATGCTTCAATTCTTGCAAGAAGTTTAGGGCTGGTAACTCTTACTGGAATGTATTTAGATGGAAATATTGCAAAAGGTTCTGCTTACAAGAATTTACTCGGAGGAGAATATGGGATTATTGATGCTCATGCCGGCGAGCTAATAATAAATCCTAATGAAGAAATGTATGCTAAATATTCTGATTCTGAAAATATTCTAAAAGGACTCCTGCAAAAAGCCCATAGAAAAGTAACTTCAACTTGTAAGACAAAAGATGGCGCGAAAATACCAATATCAGTAAATCTGGATAATATTGCAGATAGCAATAAAATCGTAGAATTAATAGGAAAGGCAGACCTTGAAGGAGTTGGATTATTAAGATTTGAATTCTTAATTCTTAAAATAGGATATGGCGACTGGAAATTAGTAGATCTTTTTGCAGGATCGATCCTAGGTATTATAAAGCAATTGCAGGAGACCGCAGAAGTTTATGGTAAGAGGTTAAAGCTGACAATAAGAATGCCAGACAAAGATAAAGCAAATATTAAACTGCCAAATGTTGACCCAACTTCAACTTTAGAAGGTTCACAATGGTATTTGCTTAGTGATATTGGCAGGGAGTGTTTAAAAGTTGCTCTTCGTTCAACAGCTTCAGCAGAGAAGCAGTATTTGGAAACAACAGAAAAGCCCATGGTCGAAGTTCAGGTTATTTTCCCAATGTTAAATACTGAAAGTGAAGCAAAAGGAATTAAAGAGATAGTTGATGAAGTTAGGGCTGAGTTTAAGGAAGAGGTCCTTGCAAACTTGGGGATCATGGTTGAGACACCTCAGGCTGTAGATGAGCTAGCAGAGATGATAAAGGTTTTTGGAAAGCTAGCAGTTATTAATTTTGGAAGTAATGATGCGGAAGCTTGTATAACTCATACTGATAGGGAGATGGGAATTGAAGTAGGGCGTAATATTTTGAATAAACAAGTCATTGTTTGGATAGCTCAAACATGTGCTATTGCAAAAATTTATAATATTCCAGTATGTGTGTGTGGAGAACTTGCTAACTTTGATGAGTTCGCGCTTATAGGTATTTCTCTGCGAAAGAAGGGGTATGACATTACAGGAAGCGTAAATCCAAGACAAGTAGCATGGTTGAAATATTTTACAGGGTTTACAAAGGCAGCTGAAGCTGCTGACTTAGGAAAAAGTATTAATTGGCAGAAAGAGTCATCAAAGCAAATTAGCAGAAAGTACAGTGAGGCAGTCCTTAAGATAATAGAATCTATTGATGCGGCTGATTCAGAGCGCAGTGAGAATGAGTCTTCTGATCCAAGCAAGACATTAGGGCCGAAAGGTAATAATGCAGGGTTCGCAGCTGTTGAAGTGTTAGCTGTTGTAGGGGCAACTGGAACAGTAGTTATGTCAGGCTGGGTAGTTGCTTCGGTATTGGCAGGAGTTGGAGCAGTAATCACGAGTATTTTATTAATACGAAGATTGTTGAAAAATAAATTATTCAAGGCAACAATTGTTGTTGCCTTGTTTTTCATGGCAGTTATTGCATTTGCACCGTCGTCTGCTGGAGGTTCAACTAATACACTAACTACAAACGCTTCAGAAGTACAAAGACAAAATCAAAATATAGATATTCATCCAGTTTATGCAATTCATATTTCAAAAGAGTGTTTTGAGTTAGTAAGCGAGCACTTAGATAATCTTTTTGGTGAGGCAAAAGACAACGGTCAAAAACTTAAAATTTATATTGAGAACAATTTGTTAATGCCAGGATATGCAGTAGAAAGTTTCAATGCTTATTTCCCAGGAATGAACCCAAAACAATTGGTAGACAGTAAAGAATATCAATTTGCTTTTGAACCATTTTTGACAGCACAGCATAGTAAATCTCAGGAAAATATGGACATGATTTTACAGGCATTTGTATCTGGAAATGTTGATGGATTAGACTTTGAGCTTAATGGTTATTACCGCGCAATGATGACTTACTTGGCTCGCAAGAAAAATGAAGGGTATAGTTTTGATGTTGTATCAGAAAAGCCATCTTTAGAATATATGGTTTCTGAGTTAGATCGAGTTATATATGGACATGTTGATTATGACTGGAAGGCAATTAATCAGCTTCGTGGAAGAAAATTAGCAAAGGATGTTATTGAGGATTTAGCTATGGATGCAAATACGCGTGTAATCATATTAATGGGATATATGCATCAGCCAATGACGGAGGTGTTAAAAACAACAGGATATCCAGTTAATCCATATATTGAAGACAAGGTTGTTGAATATGCAGTAGCACAAGAAAAGGTATTGACCGTATCTCAAGATTCAGATGAATTTTATAAAATATCACAAGCATATAAAAGTATTGCTAGAGAATTGAACGTACATCTTGATGCAATTGATCGAGAGATAGTTGTTTTCGAGATCAAACACTCAATTAGAAGTGCTGTTAAGTCAGCAGCTGATCATTGGGTGGGATTTATTTTAGCTATGCTTGCTTTTGCAGGATCATTGCTAGTAGTTAAAAGAACATTTACAATGCGCAAAAAATATTCAGGCAAGGGCAACAAGCAAGATCCTGGATCAGATTTAGAAGCATATCCAGTAGCTGTTCCGATGAAAGTCGTGCTTGGTTCTGGCAGACAGCGAACAGTGGCAAAAGCCGTTTTGGTTAATGGTCTTCGGGGGCAAGAATATAGAATTCAATATGTTAGTGGAGACAGCTTTGTTGTAGGCCAAGAGAGCACTTTGCAACATAGAATTAATACAGTTTTAGATGATGTGAAAGAAAGAGGAGTTCCTTCCTTACCTTCACAATTTGGTATCGTTATTACTGATAGTGTAAAAGCAACTGAAAAGCATATCATGACATACAACAGGACTCAGAATATACTCTTCATACATACTTGGTATTTTAATGTCGTCAACAAAAAGAAAGCAGTACATCTTGTTAGTGATATAGATAGGCATGAAATCCTAGGCCATATTCTTCTTGGGCTAGATGAAGAAGAAGCCAGAAAGTTGTCTTTTGAATATTTTGGGGAAAGATTAAGCATGCTTAAGTACTTCTTAGAGTATATGGAAGATCTTAAAGATTATGGTGTGGAGCTTGACGATGATTATGCTGTTAAGCTAGAAGAGATCGCTAAGGCGGGACATGCTTGGATGTTAGTTGGAAGAGACTTAAGCGACAGGCTTCAGCAGGAAATAGATAGTTT
>JAHJCZ010000173.1 GCA_018812705.1 Candidatus Omnitrophota bacterium | reverse complement strand
AGTTATGTTCTTTTTGGCCTCGCAAATTATCTTTTGCAAGATCTCTTTTTTTGGGGTAATTTTCATCCACGGCGAGCTTCTTTAGAATATACGTGAAGTTCTACATATACAGGATCTTAATTTGGTCCTCTTGTTCTCATTTGATAATTTAATTAAGGCCAGCGGTAAAAACATGAGGCGAAATTTGGACGCAGCCCGAAGGGATCGTTCGTTGAGCCGAATGTTTTTACCGCTGGCCTTTTAATTAATTTCTTACAATATCTGAAAGTTTTTAAAAGGAGAAGTTGAGATGATAGTTTATATGGAAAAGAGACGATCCGGTTTTATTTACCGGGCATTGTCGTCTTTTATCGCGGTTTCGCTTATATTTTGCTCTGTGATACCAAGCCCCGGATTTGCCCAGAGCATTGCAATGCTGAATTTGCCTCTGCTGGGAGCAATGGTAACAATATCTCCGGCATTTGTTCCTGTCCTGCTAAAAGGAATGACAATAAATCCTGATGACCCTCTTAAATTCAACTTTATCGTTGATAGCGGGAATACTGATTTTGACAAGGCTCAAGTCAAAGAGGAATCGCAAAAGCTCATTAAATATTTTCTGGCTTCAATGACAGTCCCAAAAAATGACCTTTGGGTCAACCTTTCTCCCTACGAAGACGACCGAATTATCCCTGAAGAGCTAGGCAAGACCGAGCTCGGACGCGACCTGTTAGCGCAGGATTATATTTTAAAACAATTGACCGCCTCATTAATGTACCCCGAAGATGAACTCGGAAAAGAGTTCTGGGCAAGGATATATAAGAAGGCACAAGAAGAATATGGAAATACTGATATACCTGTTGATACTTTCAATAAGGTATGGATACTTCCTGACCAGGCGACCGTTTACGAGAACGGAAATACAGTTTACGTTGTTAACAGCAAGTTGAAGGTCATGCTTGATAGCGATTACATTGCAATGACCAATGACAAAAGACAAGAGACAGAAGACCAATCAACAATGGAGCTGGGAAAATCGATCATTCGAGAGCTTATCATTCCCGAAATTGAAAAGGAAGTAAATGAAGGAAAGAATTTCGCACCTCTGCGCCAGATATACCATTCCTTGATACTCGCCAAGTGGTACAAGGAAACGATCAAAAATTCAATACTCTCAGAAATTTATGTTGACCAAAATAAGACAGCAGGCGTTGAGCTGGATGATAAGGCTTTTAAGGAAGAGATATACGAGCAATATATGCAGGCCTATAAAAAGGGTGTTTTTGATTTTATCAAAGAGGATTATGACGAGCTAAGCCAGGAAGTGATCCCGAGAAAATATTTTTCAGGAGGTTTTAGGGATAACGCAGTAGAGAATGAAACAACTTACAATAAAGACGTGGTCAGGATGTCTGTTGTCGGAGAAACGTTTGATGTTGAATTAGGGATAACTGCGCAGAAAGATGGCCAGGCAGTGAATTTGCCTTCTTTTGAGAATGAAGAATATCCAACAAGAGAAATGTTTGTGCCGGGCGAGATCCTTCAGTTTGATGATGTTGAAGGCGGTATTTTGCTGGTTGCCGATAATGGCGGGGATAAAAGTGCTTTGTCTATAAAATTACTTGAGCAAATGCGGGGCTTAAAAGTTCTATCTGCAGGCAGCTCAAACGTAAGGTGGGTTGATAATGACGGAGGAAAAACTCTTATTGGCTCAAGAAGATCAGATAGTCCTGTTATAAATTCAAGGGCCTTAGGTCCCAAAACTGTTACATTAACGAAAAATAGTTCAGCGAATGTTCGCTGGATACTTTCTTTAGATGATACGAATGATAAATTCCTGGAACAAGCAAGGACGCAGGGAATTCAGGTCGTAGACCTAAGTGACCTGGATGTATATTCACAATTGGATGAAATTGTTAACAGGTTCAAGGGTGCTGTTAATCCAGTCGATACGTCGATGCTTTCAGAAGCGTTCCGTGAAAAGTTTGATGCGATCAAGGCAAGCGGCACTTATAGCGGTTCGGTAGAGGTTAATAATCATCAGGAAGTATTGACCATCAAAGATAATACGACCGATTCTTCTTTTTCAGTTGTGCCCGGTTTTGGCTTCAAAATACATTCTCTTATTGTAAATGGATATACGATCTACAGGCCGGCGTCTGACGTTATCGGCAGCGGCGGTCAGGTAATAATGAGCCCCTGGGTCGGCAGGCTTGAGAATGGACAGTTTGAATATAATGGAACGCGTCAGGATATTAATGAGCTCGAATCAGTCAAGATTGAGGCCGCAACAGGTTATCCTAAGGATGGCTTGGTTAGAAATCAGCAATGGATTTTGGAAGATACAGGCATCGATGAAGAAGGCGCTTTTATTCGAGCTTCAATTGACGCTGCAGATCATCCTGATATCTTGGAACATTTCGGACGGTCAAAATTAACAATGACGATACATATAGATGGCGAGGATGTATTTTATGATGTGGAAGTGGAAAATCTTGACGATAAAAAAGTTTATAACGCAGTAGGCCTTCACGAATACGGCATAAGCACAAATAGATTTACCACGCTTGAGCTTAAGGCAAGGAGCGTTCTAGACGCAGATGAAAAGGGAATACCCACAGGCGAGCGTATCGCGCTTGATTCAGAGGATCAGGAACACCTGAATTTTAATGAAGGAAATATCGTAGCAGCAGGCGCAGTCGATAGGACATATACAGATGTAGAAACAGACGAGCAAGGCCGCTGGCAGGCAATAATAACCGACGCAGAAAGAAGGATCCGCCGAACATATTTAGTCGACGGAGAAATGTTCCAACACCCCCACATCTGGAGTGGCAACACAGACTCGTACGCAAACATCACCAGCGTAGAATTCCTAACTGACGCCCCAAACGGAATCAACAACCCCAACTCCAAAGCCTGGCTAAATGTGGGCGAAAAACGTAAAGGCCGAATCCATATGCACGTTGAGACGGATGTGAAAGACGCTGCGATATTGGGTGATGAGAAGGAGGCGCAGCCTGGGGAATATCAGGATACATCGGATGCCAACAAAGCGGTTAGTACTAACGAAATAAAGATCACAACTGATTTTAATAGGCTGGTTGTTCATGGGCTTCCGGCATCCGGTAAGGGTACTGTTGTTAAAGAGCTCGTAAAGGTTATCGGGGTTCCTCACATTAGCGCAGGGCAATTGCTGCGTGAAGTTGACGACGGGATCAATGATTATGGAACTTCTGAAATAGAAAGAGCGCATGTTAAGTCAAAACTAATAAATGGTGAACTAGTTGATAATGAGATTATTGATAGAATTATACAGAACAGATTGTTGATGGATGATGCAAAGAAAGGATTTGTTCTTGATGGTTATCCTCGCGAAGAGAGTTCTGCTCAATCGCTTGAGGACTTCTTAAGTATACACAATATGGCAATTGACCGTTATCTTGTTATTGATGTTCCCGAAGAGGTTTCAAGGATGCGTTTAAATGCAAATAATCCTGACAGGCAGGATAGACAAGACGATAAGAATGAAGATGCGGTTGATGCCAGGATGGGTATCTTTAATGATCTTACAAAAGCTGTTATTGCGGCACGTGAAGACAAAGTAGTAAGGATCAACGGTGACCAGGATCCTGAAGATGTTTTGAAAGAGGTAGCGGAAAAACTTTCTTCTGATCAAGTCGGTGGTATTGACATGAATGGGATTGATGTGGAGCGTACCGGCAGTGGGGTTGAGATCCAGTTTGCGCCGGACTCGTTTGATCCATTATTGAAGATGGGGATCGATGGGTTTGTGCCGATTATTATTAATGTTACGCCGATAAATAATATTATGATGTTGCTGGGGCTTGAGCCTAAGAGGGAAGAGGACGAGGAATCGATCGAGCTTTCCAAAGCGACTATTGAATAGATAGATTTGAACATAAATATTCATTGATTACTCTCACGCGCGAGCGCAAGTTCGTTTAAATCAATAAAAATTTATGCGGGTTTTTATTTCAATAGCTCACTAAATATAGTAAAGTAGGGACATATCCAATTCTTAAAAAGATTGGTATGTTCCTATTTTTTTGTCCAATGAAATGAAAGGGCCCTTTTAGATGAATAAAAACATTAAAAAATTACTTCTGATATTGTTTGTTGCCGCAATCATTTTGAGTGGAAGTCCGTTTCTGAATAATGCTAATGCTACTCTTATTGATCAAGGAGAACCGTTACGCGAGGTTACAGATAATGATCAAGTTCTGATCGGGGATTTTTTAAAAGCTGTCGGGAAAAGAGATATTGACGCTGTTAAGAGGATTTTGCAAAACTCGATAGACGTGAATGCTAGTATTGATGGCGGGCCAAACGCTTTATTAATTGCTTCAAGCAATGGTAATATTGAAATTGTAAAAATGCTGATCAATAGTGGAGCTGATGTTAATTTTCAGCCGCCAAATGGTGTTTTTGCATTGTTTTATGCTGCAAGGAAAGGTCATTCTGAAATAGTAACAATGCTGCTCGAAAAGGGAGCGGAAATTAATTTAACAACAGCTTTGGGTACTAGCGCATTAATGGCTGCTTCAGAGAATGGACATAGATCTATAGCAAGAACGTTGATCGAAAAGAATGCTGACCTAAATTTGAAAGATGGAGATGGTTGGACGGCATTAATGTTTGCTTTGATCAATGGGCGTAAGGATATAATGAAAATGCTGATCGAAAAGGGCGCTGATATCAATTTGAAAGATAACAAAGGTATGAATGCTTTATTGATTGCTTCAGATCAAGGAGATACTGATATAGTAAAAATGCTGATCGAAAAGGGTGCTGACCTTAATGAAAAGAATAATGATGGAAATCCAGCTCTGGATCTAGCAAAACAACGAATGAAAACGGATGTTGTTAAGATGGTCGAAGCTGCCGGAAAAAAATCTGCTGCAAGCCAGTCGCTGAAGGTTGCGGGGTCTTCTTTGATCGAGCAAAGAGTGCCGCCTGTCGTGGTGTTTGATAGCACAGCAGATACAGAGAACATAAAAGCTGCCAATGCAGCTTTAATAATGGCTTCTTTAAAAGGAAATATTGAGGACATTAAATCGGCAATTGACCAAGGTGCTGATCTGAATTGTAAACATTGGGTGATTCCTGGCAGCATTCCGACAACAAATATGCTGGATTCTAGCAATGACTATACTGCATTAATAATGGCTGTAGGGAACGGGCATTTCGAAGCTGTGAAAGTTTTAATTGCGTCGGGTGCAGACGTGAATTCTGTACTAAATACTAATCAAACGTCATTGCATTGGGCATCAAGGATCAGCGATATGGAGATCTTTAAATTTCTATTAGAAAACAAGGCCGATCCTGATATCGGAAATGTACTGAATCTTGTATCAGAAAATGGACAGACTGATTTTGTAAAAGTGCTTATTAGCGCAGGTGCCACGGTAGACGCTGCCGATAGGTCTGGTAATACGGCATTAATGATCGCTTCTGAGGGATTAGGCGCTGACCACATTGCATTTAATACTCCGGATGGAAAGGGTAATGTTGAAATAGTAAAGCTACTGATTTCTAATGGTGCTGATGTAAATAAGAAGAATGGAGAAGGTGAAACACCTTTGATAAAGGCAGCAAAATTCGGAGAATCCTTTTTGAATTCAGCTATCCTTGAGTATAGAAGTGAACATCTTTCAGATCAAGTTGAGATAATGAAAATTTTGATCGAAAATAATGCAGATGTTAATGCTGTAGATAAAAATGGTATTTCGCCCCTTTCCGCGGCAAAGTATATAAATAATATAGCAGCAGTTAAATTGCTCGAAGATTCTGGTGCAAACTAGGGAAGTTCTAAAGAGGGTGCGACTGCTTTATTATCTGCTGAAGGCACAAAGTAGAAAAGTGATTGAAAATCCACCAATTTTTTTTACAAAATCGTATTAATCTTACTATTATTATGTATAATAAAGTACGTACTTTAAGCGATTACTGTATTACTGCATTTTTCCTTACCATAAACAGGGGTTAAAATGGAAAATAGTAACAATGTCAGAAAGATCACAACTACAGGTAACACGGGGACATATTATGTTACTTTGCCAAAGAATATGGTGAAAAATCTTAACTGGCACAAGGGTCAGAGGGTTGTTGCCCGTCAGGAAGGTCATTCAATTATTATTGAAGACTACACTGCAAGCAAGGGTTCAGTTTAATATGTTTTTGTGTTTAAGCTAATATTATTTGGGAGAGTAAATGCTTGTAGCAAAGACGCAGTATAATAAGTTATTTAATGATATTTCGAACATATATGAAAAGGCCAAGAAAAAGAGCGTCGAGGCTGTAAACGAGATAGTTATTGCTGCGAACTGGGAGATCGGTAAAAGGATAGTAGAGGATGAGCAGAAAGGCGAGCTGCGCGCGGCTTACGGCGAGCATTTGATAGAGGATTTATCCAGGGATTTAAATGAAAAACATGGAAGTGGTTTTTCTCCAACCAATTTAAGGTTTATGAGAAAGTATTTCCTTTTAAATCCAATTCAGTACCCGGGTACTGAATTGAGCTGGTCACATCAAAAGTTGCTTTTGTCCGTTGATGATGAGAAGAAGCGTAAAAGCCTTGAGAAAAAAGTGATCAAAGAAAATCTGAGCAAGGAAGAATTAAGAACGATAATTGGCGTCGAAAAAGAAGTTATAAGCAAAAAGCAAGCTAAGGCCAAGGTCGAATCAAAAGATAAAGCGCCAGCGCCTGTTCTTGCAACTGTGCGCGGCAAGGGTTTTCATTACAAAGTAAAAGAGATCGACCTTAAGCATAAGGACCAGAAGATATACGGGATCGATTGCGGGTTCGGGAATTTCAAAGAGGTGGCGGTAGGTGGAATAAAACGTTCGGACGGCCAGGTCGTAAAGGCAATAAAGGTCCCCGGCGGTTATAATTTTGAGCTGACAGATGTCCCTTATGACGAGATATATACTTTCAAGGCTTATGTTGAAAAGGTGATTGACGCGGATACGCTTTGGGTCAATATAGATTGCGGGTTCGGGTTTTGGTCTCACCAGAAGTTAAGGTTGCGCGGGATCGATGCCCCTGAGATCGACACTAAAGAAGGCCAGAAGGCAAAGAGATTTGTAGAGTCGTGTTTAAAGCCTGGATATTTTATTGTAGTAAAGACCTATAAGAGCGACAAGTTTGACAGGTATTTGACGGACATATTTTATAGCGATATCGGGGATAATAAGTTCGAGTATATTGCTAAAGACGGTAAATTTTTAAATCAGGAACTTCTAGATAAAGGTATGGCTGAACTTTATTTGGTATAACAAAGGAGAAAATTTTGAAGATAGTTATTGCTTCCGGTGGAAGCGGAGGACATTTGTTCCCGGCACTAAAAGTTGCAGAAGAGTTAAGAAGTGAGGCCGATATACTTTTTGTCGGGCCTTTCAGGGTCTCATCAGACAGGATCACAGGAGCGGGTTTTGATTTTAAGGAGCTCGGGACCACTGGCCTAACTGATATATCAAAATTTAAGTGGATGGTTGCAGCCTTTAAGATGCTTAAGGCGATCATGAAGTGTCTATTTATAATTAAGGATTTTGATCCGGATGTTGTTTGTGGATTCGGTGGATACGGTGCTTTTCCTGTTGTGATAGCTGCCAAGATATTGAGAATCCCTTGCATGATCCACGAGCAGAATGTTGATGCAGGCAAGGCCAATAAGTTGCTTAGCGGTTTTGCAGATAAGATAGCAATTAGCTTTAAAGAGAGCCGAAAATATTTCCCTGCGGTAAAGACGGTCTTGACTGGTTGCCCGTGTATGGTTTCCGGCAGGGAATATGACCGGGACGCACTGCTGAAAAAGTATGGTTTAAAAAAAGATGTTTTTACGATACTTGTTTTTGGCGGGAGCCAGGGAAGCCATATGATCAATGAGAAGTTTATTGAGGCTATCGGGCCTTTAAAAGAGAACATTAAATTTCAGGTTATACATCTTGCGGGAAATTACAGCTATGTTGACCTTAGGGAAAGATATAAAAGTATCGACGTAACAGTTGCTCTGTTCGAGTTCTTAGAAGAGATAGAAGAGGCGTATTTTTTAGCTGACCTTATTATTGCAAGGTCAGGCGCCTTGACAGTGCATGAGATATTCTCGATGAAAAAGCGTTCAATACTTATACCTTATCCTTATGCAGGCGAGCATCAGGTAAGTAATGCCAAGGCTATTACAAAAAGAAGGATAGTCTCTATAATTCAGCAAAAGAGCTTTAATTTTGAGCAGTTCGTTCAGATAATATTGGGCCACGAGAACAGCCGAAAAGGATATCCTCTTATAGGGGACTTTGATGATGTGGTTGATTTTAGTGCTGCTGAAAAAATTGCTGAAGAGATAAGGGACCTAACTAAAAAAAATGAAGAAAATTAAGCTCAGTTTATTTTTATTGTTAATTTCATTTTTGTATGCAAGCTTATCATTTGCTTACGGGAAAAAGAAGGATGCGGTTGAATGGAAAGAATACAAAAAGCAGCATTTTATTATTTATTATAAGAATGCACCTCTGGATTTTGTTCAGACAGTTGAGGAAGCGGCGGAAGATTGTTATAAACAGATCGTGAAGGACCTTGGATTCCTCGGGAATAAGAGCTGGACTTGGGACGACAGGGCTAAAATATATATTTATGATGACCAGGATGATTATGTCAAGAATTCAAATCAGATGAGCTGGTCAGCTGGTTCTGCCCATGCTAAGACACGGTTGATCAAGACATATCCGACAGCCAGCGGTTTTTTTGATACTTTACTTCCTCATGAACTCGGGCATATAATCTTCGCTGAATTTGTGGGCCCGAGGGCGCAGATACCTCGCTGGTTCGATGAAGGCGTTGCAATGTATCAGGAGAAGGCAAAGCGTTTTGGTTCAGAAGCAATTGTTAAAAAGGCTATAGAGGACGGGACTTTTGTCTCGATAAAAGGACTTCTTATTTTTCCTCTTAACAATAAAACCTCTCGCGAGAAAGTTGAGCTGTATTATGCAGAGGCGGCAAGTATAGTTTATTTTATGATCAAGGAGCACGGACAGAGTAAATTTGTAAGGTTCTGCAGGAAGTTAAAGGAAGGCGGGACATTCGAGCTTTCTTTAAGGTCTGTTTATGTCAGATTTAGAAATTACGATGATCTTAATAAAGCTTGGGTCGATTATTTAAAACGTTAAAAATTTATATTAGGACTTTAAAATATGAAACATTATCATTTTATCGGTATCGGCGGTATCGGTATGGGCGCACTGGCGTCGATAGTTTTGGCAAAAGGTAACAAGGTGACCGGTTCGGACCTTAGGGATAATAAGATAACAAGAAGGCTTATAGAAGAAGGGGCAAAAGTTCATAAGGGACATGCTGCCCTTTATGTTGAACAAGCTGATGTTGTTGTTGTCTCAACTGCAATTGATAAAGAGAATCCCGAGCTTCTTGAAGCCGGTAGAAAGAAGATCCCGGTGATACACCGGGGAGAGCTTTTGGCGGGATTGATGCACGGGTATACAGGAATTACAGTAAGCGGCGCTCACGGCAAGACAACCACCTCTTCTATGGCTGCTCAAATGCTCGTTAATGCAGGATTGAACCCTACCGCAGCGATCGGAGGGATAATCCAGGGAGAGACCTCGAACGCACGATTCGGGTCAAGCGAGTTTTTTGTTTCTGAGGCTGACGAAAGCGACGGTTCTTTCTTGCACCTGTCGCCTAGGTATTCGATCATAACGAATGTTGATCTTGAGCATTTGGATTATTACGGCAACTGGCAGGGGGTTTCGAACGCGTATTCTAAATTCATTTCAAAGACCCAGGAGGGTGGCTTAATAATCGCAAATGGCGACGATGAGAGGCTGGTTAATCTTTTAAGGGGCCACAATGTTGAGTACACTACTTTCGGGTTTTCTTCAGATAATGATATATACGCAAAAGATATACGTTTCGATCGATTCTTGAGCAGCTTTGATTGCGTTGTCTTTGGAGAATCTATAGGTCAGGTAAGCCTTAAGATACCCGGAAAATATAATATTTTAAATGCGCTTGCGTGCATACGCTTGGGAATAGCGCTGCGAATTGATAAGGATATTATTTTTGAAAGTATCGCGAACTTTAGCGGTGCGCAAAGACGCTTTCAACTATTAGGCGATATCGATGAGATCAAGGTGATCGATGATTATGCACATCACCCGACTGAGATCAAAGCTGTTATTGAAGCAGCTAAGGCAGGGCAGCCTGATTCAAGGCTCATTGTTGCTTTTCAGCCACACAGATATACAAGATTAAAATCGCTTTGGGGCGAGTTCAGCAATTGTTTTAACGGCTGTGATCACTTGATAGTCACTGAAGTCTATCCGGCTAGCGAAAAGCCTGTTAACGGTATTACCGCAGAGAATTTCGCGGAGTATATAAAAAATAATTTTACTAAGCCAATTGAGTGTTTGAAAAAAGAGGATATCGTCAGTAATTTGCTCAAGCTTGCTAAGCCAGGTGACCTTGTGATGATGTTAGGTGCTGGAGATATAACAGGAATTGCGAGCAATTTTGTTGATGCTTTAAATGAGAACGGGTTTATGGTGGAAAAATTTGGCAAGGTTGGCGTCTTGATGGGAGGATATTCTAATGAGCGGGAGATATCTTTAAAGTCGGGAAAAGCGATACTTAAAGCTCTCAAGGCCGAAGGGTGCCGTGCTGTCGGGATAGATATCGTTGACAGAGATGTTGACAAGATAATGGACGTTATTCTGTCTGAACAGATCGATACTGCATTTATCGCTCTTCATGGCAAGCTGGGGGAAGATGGTGTTATACAAACATTGCTGGAAAAGATCGGGATACCTTATACAGGCTCGGGCATAAGAGCCAGCAAACTTGCCATTAACAAGATACACACACAAAAGAGCCTTGAGGTCAGTGGTCTGTATGTGCCTTCATATCGAGCAGTTAACAAGAACCATTATGAAGGCATCGATAATTTGATCAGCAGGTTCTCGAAATTCCCGGTTGTCGTCAAGCCTGCAACTGAAGGTTCGAGCATTGGCGTTACTATCGCGCGGGATAAATCTGAGTTGGAAGTAGCCTTGGATATAGCCTGGCAATATTCCGATGAATTATTGATAGAGGAGTTCATCAAGGGGCGTGAAATGACCGTAGGCATTCTTGATGACAGGCCTCTTCCGGTCATTGAGATCATTGCAAAAAATGAGTTCTTTGATTTCGAGGCTAAATATCAAAAAGGAAAAACAGATTATATCGTTCCGGCAGTGATACCTAACTATATGTCTTTAAGGCTTCAAAATATTGCTTTGCGCGCGCACAGGGCCTTAGGCTGCAAAGGTTTATCAAGGGTTGATTTTATCGTGGACAATAAAAATGTTCCTTATGTGCTTGAGGTCAATACGATCCCCGGCTTTACAGAAACCAGCCTGCTTCCAAGAGCAGCAGAAGCAATAGGTATAAATTTTAATCAATTATGTTTAACGATCTTAGGACTTACTAATGGCAAGAAAAAAGAAATTCCAAGTACCGCCGTCACTTATTAAATATATTTTATTCATTGTCCTGATAGTGGGTGTTTGTTTTGGTCTTTATAAAGGCATTTCAGTTCTTTTGACAAAATCAGAATATTTTAAAGTAAAGACAATAGTCATCGATCCTTCACTGCAGTTCATAAACAAGGATGATCTTGTGCGCTTAAAGGGGAAGAATATATTCCTGATCGACCTAAAAGCCTTTGAAAACAAATTAAATAAAAAATACCCTCAGGTCTCTCACCTTAAGCTGGTTAAACGCTTTCCTGATCAGATCGTTATTGCCGCTAAAAAAAGATTGCCGATCGTGCAGGTGAACATTGATGATGAATTCTGTGTTCTGGATTCTAATGGCGTGGCCTTGGAGATAATTAATAAAATGGATAAAAAAATAACTTTGATATCAGGTACAAAATTTAAAAAGTTCACGCCGGTTTTGGGATTGCCTCTAAGCTCGGAAAGGGTCAACATTGCTTTGAACATAGCGAATGTTTTCAAATCACAAAAAGAGCTGATAACCTATTCGATTGAAGATATAAATGTCTCCGATCTTTCAAAGATCAAGATACTTTTGAACAATGGACTGGAAGTGCTGGTTGATAAGGATAAAGTCTCTAAAAATATCAGGGTATTGTCGCTGGTATTGTCGCAGAGGCAGATCGATTTTAAAGAAGTAAAGTACCTGGACCTTAGATTCAAAGAACCTATCATTGGCAAAAAATAACTAAATATGGGATTTAAAATGTTTAAAGATAAATATTATTGCGGGCTGGATATTGGTTCGCAAAAAACAAGGGCCGGGGTCATTAGGATCAAGAACCCTATGGAGATAGAGATCGTCGATGTTTTTGAAAGCCCGACGCATGGCTTTAAAGATGATTCTGTCAAGGATCTAAGCGAGCTGTCAGAATGCGTTCATAGCACGATAGACGGTTTGTCGACAAAGGTTGGGATAAAGATCAAGGAAGTCGCTTTAGGGATAGGCAGTTACTGGGTGGACGCAAATGAAACAAGCACTGTTATTCCTTTGATAGATAAAGGAAGCAAGGTCATTACAAACAGGGATATCAGGAACGTTACGGATCAGGCCAGGATACTCGGGACAAAGATGGACGAGGAGATCCTGCATAATGTTTGCCAGGAATTCACTGTTGACGACAATCGCTCTGCAATAAATCCTTTAGGGCTTTATGGCAGGAAGCTCGGGAATCAAATGATGATGATAGTCGCTGACGTCAACAGGATAAGGAACATAACAAAGGCCGTCAATCATGCAGGGTATGATATCGGAAATATATTCTTTAATAGTTTTGTTGCAAGCGACATAACTTTGGATGAAGAGGAAAAGAAGAACGGGTGTATCCTTATAGATATCGGATCAAGAATGACAAGCATCCTGATGTTCAGGGATAAAGCCCTTAGGAGCTTGAAAAAGATAAACTTTGGAGGTGATAACTTTACAAGGAGCATAGCCTCTGAGCTAAAGCTTACTTTTGACCTTTCTGAAGAGATAAAAAAATCATATGCTGCCGCGAGCAGTTATGATCTTTACGAGGATGAAGAGATATTGGTAAAGAATGAGAGTGCTTATATTACCTTAAGAAGGTCCCAAATATATGATGCTGTAAAGCCGCAAGCTGATATTTTTATTGAGCAAATAGCCAGCGCAATAAATGATAGTGGAAGTTATCAGGACCTCAACTGCGGCATTACATTGATCGGCGGAGGCACTTTAATGCCTGGCTTGATCGAGAAGATAGGCGAGAGCGTAAAGATGCCTGTAAAGCTCGGGCAGCTAAATGTATTTTCGCAAAAGAAATTTAATAATCTTGCCGAGATAATTTCAGTGGTTGGATTAGCTTATAATGCATATTCAAAGACATTGAGGTACGCGATCTCATCTAATGGTCACGCGCACTGGCCAAAAGTATTATCAAATAAAATAAAAGAGTTGTATCTAGAATATTTTTAGCAGGTCATGGTTGCTTGTTCTGATATCGAAGTTTATTGATGCTGTAGCTTATATCTTTAAGAAGGTTTGAAAGCCGCTGGATGCTGTTGAACGTGTAAAGCAGCCAAAAAGAATTCAGCAGCATAAGAAGCACTATGATCAGCATGCTGACAGATTGATTGATGAGAAGTTGTTCAAGGATAGAGGAGCTAACTGCCTTTGTGTTCGTATCTATAGTGTTGATGGTGTTTATGAACCAGATAACAAAAACAACTAACAGGACGCCTTGAAAGAACATAAAATAGAAATGCTTCATCATCCATTTGGATGTTCGGTTGTCCCAGTAACGTACTCTATTCATGAAATCTTTATAAGACATTTGTTTTCTCCTTTAAAGTCATTTTACTTGAGTATTGTTCTAAAGCAATAGTTATTATTAAAAAAAATAAGAATTGGTGTCAGGCCTCAAAAAAACAATAATATTCGAGGTCTGACACCACCAATTTAGAGGAATATAGATGGCACACAAAATACTACTTATTGATGATGAAAGAGTTAATATTGCATTAATTAAATTTGGTTTGGCCAGCAATAGATATCATGTTGTTGAAGCAGTTGACGGCGTTGAAGGTTTACAGAAAGTAAAAGAGGAAAACCCTGATATTATTATTCTTGATGTTATGATGCCGAACATGAACGGTTATGAATTTATGGGTGAACTAAAAGCTTTGCAGGGTTTTCAAACAACCCCGGTTATAATGCTTACTGCTAATGAGACAATGCAGGATATGTTCAAGCTAGAAGGTGTAAAGGCTTACTTTGTTAAGCCTATCATGATCGCTGAACTTGTTTCGAAAATTGTGGAGTGCATAGGAGAGAATCCAGAGGAATGAAGGAAAAACCGGTGTCAGAAGGAAAAATTGGAAAAATTGGGGTCAGACCTCGCGAAGCAATGAGGCCTGACCCCAATTTTTATTCGCCCGAGTTATTAAGTCCCGCAGGAGATTGGTCCTCGCTTTATAGTGCCGTTGAGAACGGCGCGGACAGCGTCTATTTTGGAATTAAGAACATAAATATGAGGCACATGGCAAGCAACTTTGATCTTCTTGAATTAAATAAGATCATGGGCTATCTTCACAAGAAGAAGGTTAAAGGATACCTGACGCTTAATACTATCATTTCAAACAGCGAGTTATCAAAAGTCGAGAAAATATTAAAAGCTGCAAAAAAAGCGGGAGTCGATGCTGTTATACTTTGGGACATGGCTGTTCTTAGAATGGCAAAGGAATTGGGACTTAACATTCATATTTCAACTCAGGCAAGTGTTGCAAACTTTGAATCCCTGAAAATGTATTCTGATCTGGGTGCAAAAAGGATCGTTCTGGCAAGAGAATGTTCATTGGCTGAAATAAAAAAGATCATTAGCCGGATCGAGAAGGAGAAAATAGATTGCGCTGTTGAAACATTCATTCACGGAGCGATGTGCGTGAGCATTTCAGGAAGATGTTTTCTGTCCCAGTATACTTTTGGCAAGTCGGCGAATAAAGGGCAGTGCCTGCAGCCTTGCAGGCGGGAGTTCCTGATCACAGATAAAGACGGAGAATCCCAATACATATTAGGGGAAGATTATGTATTGAGCCCGAAAGACCTCTGTTCAATTGATTTTATTGATGAGCTGGTTGACTCAGGCATATCCTCTTTTAAGATAGAGGGAAGAATGCGCTCTGCGGAATATGTAAAGGTCGTAACAAGCTGTTACAGAAAAGCCATTGATGCCTGTATTAAAGGAAAGTATACAAAGAAGCTTAAAGCCGAGCTCAAAGAAGAACTGGTAAAAGTGTTCAACCGCGGATTTCATAGCGGCTTTTATTTTGGAAAACCCTATGATGATAAGAGCAGACGGCTCCAGCATTCTTACGAGAAGATATTCTTAGGAGAAGTAACGAGGTTCTTTAAGAAGATAGGCGTGGCAGAGATCCGTCTTAGAACCGGCTCTTTATCAAAAGGAGAACAGATATTGTTCATAGGAAAGAGCACCCCGGCGGATTCTGTAAAGGTTGATGAGATACAAAGCAATAATGAATTTGTTAAGTCGGCAATGAAAGGCGAAACGGTTGGCGTTAAGCTCCCGTTCGTGGTCAAGCCAAAAGATAAGGTCTTTATTTGGAGGAGGCGGGATGACGAAAAATAAAAACAAGGGTTTGTCTAGCCTCTTTGAGAGAATAATACTGATCTTGATCAGCTTTATTGTTATCGGGAGGCTTTTTATTTGGAAATTCTTTAAGGATGCCGGCGTTCTTGAAAAAGTCAATATGTCCAATGTCGCGATCAGTTTTTTTATATTTGCGATCATTATTTTCTATTTAATAAAGCTGTTCATTGAAAAGGGATCACTGCCAAGAACTATTATAGACCTGCCGATAAATATCTTTCTGCTCATATGCGGTGCGTCTGTATTGTATTCGGTAGACAGGAACATATCGCTTAGAAGCTATATTGTATTGTTATCATTGATCGGGCTTTTCAAGGTTTTGATCGGATGCCTGAATACTAAAGAGAGAGTGAAGGCATTTATCAAGTTCCTGATCTTTGCTGGCGTTATTGTCGCTGTCTTGGGGATCAAAGAATATATATTTTACTGCAATATAAACACTGATATCAACACTAACCTTTTGAACGCCGCGCAGAAGATCCTGTTCTATATGGCCCAGACAAAAAGGGTGGGATCTCTTTTAGGCTGGCCGAACGTACTGGCTGCTTATTTAATGCTTATCATACCGCTAGCGTTCATATTCTTTTTTATTGAAAAGAATAAGCTGCAGAAGGTGTTTTTTGCATTGGCTTTCTTTGTGATGGTAGCTGCGATGTTATTGACCTATTCGCTCGGCGGATGGTTATGCTTCTTTATTGCGGTTTTCATTTCAATGCTTTTCTATAAAAAAGTAGTGGGTACAGATGACGGCGGTATAAGCTTTAATAAATTACTTCTTATCTGCGTTATATTCTTTTCTGTTTTTGGCTCAATGGTCATTGTTAATAGAATTAAAGATCGAGGAGCAAGCAACTTGATCCCCAGAATGAGTTATTTGAACACGGTTCTTTCAGTGATAAATGAACACCCGATAAGAGGAAGCGGATTTAATTCATTTCAGGTCGCTAATCGCAGGTACATATATTCAAAGACCGAAGGCTATTCGATGTTCGTTCACAATAGCTATCTGCAGATATGGTCGGAAGTCGGGATACTTGGAGTTTTAGTTTTTATTTTTGTCCTATTGAAAGTCATTGAATCTTCTTGTCTTTTATTCAAAAGGCTACGGGTGGGAGAAGATGGTTTGATATTAATGGGATTGCTATGTTCTGTTGGGGCATTCATGATACATAATATTTTCAGCTTTACTTTCCTGAAGCCAAATATAGCATTTTTCTGGTGGGTTCAATTAGCGGTTTTATTAGCGTGGATAAAGATCCTGGATTCTAAACAAGAGCGGGCTGTTGCAAAAGGACTTGAATTCAATAGAAACCCAATACTGATAACGGCTGTTTTTGTCATTCTCTTAATGGTATGTTCAAAAAGAATTTATGTCAGCGATCATTATTTGCATAAAGGGCAGAGGGTCTTTAACGCCGGAGACATAGATCAAGCGTTCCAGTGTTTAATAAGAGCGCAAAAAGAAAATCCGATAAATGGCAAAGTTACTTCTGCGCTTGGAGTTGTTGCTTTTCAGCGATTCGCATCTAGTCGAGATATAAAGTTCCTTAATGATGCTGAGTATTATTTGCAGAGATCAGTGAAGATGATGCCGCTGGCACCTGAGAATTTCCAAATGCTCAGCAGGGTATATTATCTGAAAGGCGACAAGGTCAAAGCAAAAGAGATTTTTGACCGCTATGTCGAGTTAGCACCGTATAAGCATCTTTAACGAAAGAGCATTATTTTTGGATACGTACTGAATTGTTGAACTGGTACTAATTGTACAAGAATCTGACAGAAAAAGGAAATATCGAATGGGCGCTAGGAAAAGCTCTCTTGCTATATCTACAATTTTGTTAATGGTTGTATTACTGATTGTCTTTCCAGATAGGCCAGGAGGCGAAAAATTATTATTAATTGTTCTCGATACATTTATAGCATGCTTAGTAACTTTATACATGTGGTATAAGGTCGAAGATATGCAATCTATGAAGGCATATATCGGGTATAGTATTTGTACTGTGATTGGTTTGCTTTTTAGTTTTATAGGACAATTTTCGCAAATGAATATTTATGGAGATAATTGGAGTGAATATTCTCTTACTGGTTGCGGCTTAGTGGCAGTATTTTATGGATTTTCTTCTATCTTAAGAAATGTAATCTATAAGTTTGAGCAGAAGGAAAGATAAAAATCAAACATTTTGTTTATGTCGAGCTAGCACTGTATAAACATATATAAAACTCGCGGAGGGTATTATGCAAGTATTTATGTTTTCAGTAACAGCATTTTTGCCAATATGTATTTTTATGCTGATTTTTGGTACGGGGGTTATTATGCTTCCCGTATACAGTATTTTAATGAACGATTTGGACTCATTGGGTAGTTCGCTTTCTCTTATTGGTTTTGTTCTGCTTGCACCTATTTCGGTCATGTATGTGTGTTACCTTTTTTGTCGGGAAACTAAGTCTTGGGTTAAAAGAAAAGTGTATATGTACCTGGCGTGGTTATTCCTTTCTTTTCTTGCTTCCTATACTTTGGCGGGAAGCTTAGGTGGTGTTTCTATGGCTGTTGTTGACGGGGGTGCAAGTAATGATAGGTTCTTGGATTATGCTTATAACGCAGTAATAATGGTAATTTTTGGGCACTTAATTTTTGTTCCCTGGATATTTTTGGCAGCAAGACATATGAAAAAAAATCCTGAAAAATATTTTAAATAAATGGGTTCAGACCTCAATTCTCGAAAGGAGTATTGTGTGAGTAATAGCAAATATTGGCAATGTCAAAAATGCACTGGCATCCTTGAAAAAGGATTAGGAGGGGCTGCGGCTGTAATAGGAACGGCTACATGCTCGTATTGTGGCGCGCAATATTCCCAGACTGAAATATATGGAGGCAAATGGGATGTTGAAGTCCTGGATTTTACTCCGCCCGGCAGGATCCGATGCATTGGATATGGTTTCAATGAGCCTGATAGTCTTGATAAGTTGCAACGAATTGTCAGTCAAAACAAAACTGATAAAAGTTGTTTTATTGCTACCGCTTGCTATGGTTCAAGTGATGTTTATGATGTGAAGCTTCTTCGAGAATACCGGGACCGAGTGCTGCTCACTAATAGATTTGGCCGCGCATTTGTAAATACTTACTACTATATTTCACCTCCAGTAGCGGACTTTATAAGAACACGCAAAGCATTGTGTCAAGTTATACGCGGGGTTATTTCCCGAAAAGTGGTGCCGTACGTAAAGAAAAAGCTAAATACTGTGAAAAACAAGGAAGTTCTTTAAGAGATTACCTTGACCCGAATTAATTATGGTTCTAGGAGGAAAATGCAATGAAAAAATATGTATGTAGTTTATTCGTTCTATTTTTTATTTTAGCTCCCTTGGTTCTTGACTGTGATCACTTATTGCCGCAGGCCTATTCCCAAGAAGTCGTGACCTTTGTTGTGCCAATATCGGTTGAGAAGTTCAGCCAAGATGCGGTCATTCGGGTCAGGCTGTGGAATGAAGAACAATTAAAAATGAACGAGAAAACCTCCGCTTGCGCAGTTTCTTACAATATGCAGACAAAGACTGAAGAGGTTCGTTGTCCTGCGGGTGTTGAGTACAGTGAAGTGGTTCCTGAGGAGTTCATGTTTTCTGTTGAGTAGATCAATTCAAGCATTGAAGTAAGAAGTTCTGCGATCACCGTAGGTGAAAGATACAGATTGCTGATCTCTGGAAGAAGCAATGATAACTGCAACACAACCTCGGCAGATGTAAGAGAAGTGGCTAATTCAGAAATTATAGTTATAGAAAAATTATCTTGGCGCACAACCGCAATGGGTTGTCCATCAATATAATAAATGGGGTCAGACCTCAACTATTTCACTTATTCAATTATTATGAAAAGTTGAGGTCTGACCCCATTTATTCACACCTCAATTATCCATTATAAGGTTTTTATTAATAAGAATATTATGGTAATCTCTTAATAGAGAATTATTTGCAAAAGAGGAGTATTTTCTAAAAGGAGAAAAAGCTCATGAGTGAAAAATCTATGACGCTTCTTATGTTGTTTTTTATTGTGGCCGGGATCGTTGCTTACGATAGATATATGGTCGTTGTGAAGGAAGAATTCAGCCCGATCAAAAAGATGGTAGATTATGCCGGGCTTGCGAAATATGTTGAGATCAAGCGAAAAGATGTTAAGCAGGATTATGTTAGCTTTCATTTTTCTGTACAGGAAAAATTAAATAGCTGGAACAATAGAATGAAGGATATTGAGCAGGAAAGATTGGATCTTGTTAAGAAAAGGAATGCAGTTATCGCGAGATTCGATGAGATCAATAAACAGCTTTTAGCTGAAGCCCAGAATTACGTTGCTGTCATTGATCGTGAGCGTAGCAGCTTTATTGAAAGATTTGCATCTTTGAGAAAATTAGGGAACATTTTGATCTCTTTGCAAAATTTAAGTGATCCGGCTACACAGCAGCAGTATCAGATCGTAAAAAGGGAATTGATCAATATTTTCAATACAGTGGACAATGATTATCAAAGGAATACTGATTTTCTGACGCAGGTCTTTAGTCGCATTGACATGATCATTTATGAAGAAGGCGAGACCTATTTTGAAGGCTGCCTTAACAAAGGGCATTGTTTGGCTTTGATGGTCAAGGATATTGAAGCAGAATTCCTTGGCATATTAGAAAAGAAAAGCAATAAACCGGCAAGGGATATTAATGAACTTATAGAAATGTCGGCTCAGCTTGAATATGAAGGAAAGTTATTGATAAATAATTCTCATGCTACTGAAGCGAGTTTATATGAAAAGGATGAAAAAACATATGGAGCAATAAAAGCCTTGTCCGATGATCTGGCTGATCTCAGCGAGGAACAATTGTTGAATTTTATGAAGGGCTATGAAGTTGTTCAGAGCGAGCAGGGAAAATTCCTGGCGAATTTAGAGATGAATAAAAAACGTTTTATTGAGGCTCAAGAGAACTCGATCAAAAGATCGACCCAAATACTAAATGAAATTGCAGATCTGAACGAGTTTAATTTTATGCGTCTTAGCAATATTTATTTGGGGTTAAAGATAGAGCGAGAAAATTTATTGTTATTATTTATGACCAATGAGAGAAAGATATATGACCTTTTGAACAAAGAGAAAAATATAAATGATGAAACAATTTATGACATGGCTAAGATCGTAGATATTGATCTTGATTTTTTACTTGATAAGTGGGAGTTGGCCGAAAAGGAGAAAGGAAAAATACTAAAAATTCAATATGGCAATAGGAGCTTATTCAGGGAGCATCCTGCTATCATTAATAGAATTGAAAATAGTAAGCAGCAAAATGTGCAGTCTAATAGGACTCAAGATACGCAGAGGTCCTATAACGATAATATGATAGATCAAAGAGAAAGACAGCTTGAAACACAAATGGAGTTTAAGAGAGCCAGAGAAACAGCAAGAGATCAAGGTTTTTAACTTTTTTATCTGGAATTTAAACTTTCTTTTCATTCCTTCTCCTACTAATTATTCTATTGACCCATTCATATAAGGTTTTTTTGCATTATTCCACTATATAATATATATTTAATGAATATACAGTTTGCTTAATCATCGAAATAATCTATAATAACTCCGTTTCAGAAGCGATACTCGGATCCCTGGCTGCAGGTAGACAGGATCGTTGTGAGGACTTCATTTTTAAAGCAGTCTATTATTAGATCAATATAGAAAGGTATGAAATGGAAATAGGTATAGTAGGATTGCCTAATGTCGGCAAATCCACTCTTTTTAATGCATTAACTGGTGCAGGCATAGCAGCAGAAAATTTTCCCTTTACAACAATTGAACCGAACATTGGTGTGGTGCCAGTTGAAGATGTGCGTCTTCATGTTCTCGCAGAAAAGAATGAAAGCAAGAAGATCACTCCTGATGGTATTCGTTTCGTTGATATTGCCGGTATCGTTAAAGGAGCCAGCAAAGGAGAAGGTCTAGGAAATAAATTTCTTGGCAACATTCGTGCGGTTGATGCAATTGTTCATGTTGTTAGATGTTTTACTGATGATAATGTTGTTAATGTCCTAGGTGATCTTGACCCAATTAACGCAGCAGATATCATAGAGACAGAGCTTTTATTGGCGGATCTTCAGCAAGCTGAAAAAGCACTTGAAAGAGTTGCTAAACCCGCAAAGGCCGGAGATAAAGATGCGAAGGCTAAGTACGAGGCTTTAACCAGCGCAATTGAAGGTTTTAATCAAGGCAAGTCTGCCCGTGTTCAGGATCTTTCAGAAGAAATTCTGAATGAATATCAATTCCTAACATCAAAACCACTTCTTTATGTAGCAAATACCGATGAAGAGAACACTCACCCGGAGGTTATCGAGGCTTTAGAGAAACGTGCCCAAGAAGAAGGGGCAAGAACGGTTATTCTGTGCACAAAAATGGAAGCTGAGATCGTTGAGCTTCCTTTGGCGGAAAGAGCTGCTTATTATGATGCAGCGGGCATTACGTCTCCAGGCCTGGCAAAATTGGCACAAGCAGGAAAAGAGTTGCTTGGCATGACCTGCTTCTTCACTTCTGGTCCGACAGAATCACGTGCCTGGCTTATACCAAAGGGCACCAAAGCCCCAAAAGCTGCCGGAAAGATACATTCGGATATGGAAAGAGGATTTATAAGGGCTGAGGTATATAAGTATGATGATCTCGTGAAATATGGATCAGAGCAGGAGCTTAAAGCAAAAGGATTGGCCTCTTTGGAAGGCAAGGAGTACGTGATCCAAGAAGGAGATGTTGTTTTTTTCAGATTTAGTGTTTAGCAGTTAATTTTATTGAACAAAATAGATATTGAATGTAGAATAGTTCAACAAAGTCCGCTGTATAATATGAATATTAATAATAAGAAAAAATAACAATAAAAGGAAATATTATGGAGCATATTAACAATCAAAGAGATCATAAACGGTATATAACAAAGCCAAAAGAAAAGGTCCATTTTGCTTATGATGTTACTACCCAATTGGATTTTCAGATCAGGAGCAAGGAGAATAAAGATTCTCTTAGCGAAAAACATTGCGCAACAATGAAGAACGTTAGCGTTGTTGGTTTGTGCTTTGAATCTGATGACGAGATACATGATGGTGATGATGTTTATATTAAAGTACATTTTCCTGGCACAGATGAATGTGTGGACATGGAAGGCGAAGTAAGATGGATAGAAAAGAACGGCAACAGATTTGATGCCGGTGTTGAACTTGAAACGGTCGAAGGAAAGAAGGTCGCGGATTCAGTTCATTTTGATGATCTTTATCAAATAGAGTGGAGCGAAGTGTTAGAGACGGTGTTTGGTAAATTTAAAATCAATATTAACCCAAGCAAAGAATGATCCTCAAATTGATCCTTCAATTCATTTCAATAGAAATATTTAACATTCAAAAAGGAGATAAGTATGCCTATAACGATGATCGAGATTTTATTGTTTTTAATCCTGCTAGCTAATTTTGCAATTTGGTCGAGATTACAGATGAATAATAAGTATTTACAGGATATTATTGAATCGTTAAATAACAAAAAGAAATAACGGTTCATTTTTTTTGAATCTTTGCTTAGCATTTTTGTTTTTTCTGCTATATTTGTTCTTAGAAATAAAACTTGATTTTAATTATTAAAATTATAAATTTTATCATAAAGCTGTTATGAGCATTTAGCATGATTTGTTTTTATGTGCTTGAAAGGCTCAGATAGGGAGAAGAAAATGGACGATCATAGCAAAAAAGCAAAAGTAAGCTGGAAAAATATTCATAGAGACATGTCCGCTCAGGGCATTAAATTATCCTTCCTGGATAACAGATGTTATGCCTTGGCAAAAGATCAGTATTCCGCCACAGTTCATGATAATTATCTTTCTCTTTCTGTTGCTATTAGGGACAGGATAGTAGAAAGATGGATCAATACACAGCAGAGATACCATAAGAGCAATCTAAAAAGAGTTTATTATCTTTCAATGGAATTTTTAATTGGGAGAATGCTTGGTGACTATATTTATAATCTAGGCCTTGAAAAGAGCGTTGTTGATTCTTTGATAGAACTTGGCTTTGATATTGATGAGATCAGGGAGCAAGAAATGGATGCCGGTTTAGGTAATGGCGGTTTGGGACGTTTGGCTGCATGTTTTCTTGATTCAATGGCTGCTTTAAGCATTCCTGCTCACGGTTATGGCATTCGCTATGATTACGGTATTTTCAAACAAAAAATTGACAATGGTTATCAAATTGAGATACCGGATGAATGGCTTCGTTTAGGCAGCCCCTGGGAATTCTGCAGGCCGGAATACACAATAAAGATCAGCTTATATGGCCGTACAGAAAGCTACACTGATGAGACTGGAACGACAAAATGCAGATGGGTGGACACTGAAGATGTTCTTGCAGTCCCATATGATATGCCTGTTGTAGGTTACAAAAACGATGTAGTCAATACACTACGTTTATGGTCAGCAAGAAGTACTGAAGAATTTGATTTTGATTATTTTAATCACGGTGATTACGAACAAGCTGTTTACCAGAAGATCTTTTCTGAGAACATATCAAAAGTTCTTTATCCAAATGATTCCCAAAGTGTCGGAAGAGAGCTTCGTTTAAAACAGGAATACTTTTTTACAGCAGCATCTATTGCAGATATTATCAGAAGGTTTAAATCAGAAAACACTGATTTTAGCAAACTGCCCGAGCAAGCCAGTATTCAGCTCAATGATACTCATCCTGCCATTGGCGTTGTTGAGCTAATGAGGGTCCTGATCGATAAGGAAGGGTACAAGTGGGATGATGCATGGAAAATTACAAAGAAAGTTTTTTCTTATACAAACCATACATTGATGCCGGAGGCTTTAGAGACCTGGTCTGTTGACCTTCTCAAGAGAGTTTTGCCTCGTCATCTTATGATAATTTATGAGATAAATTCAATGTTCCTGAAAGAGGTTGGCGAGAGATTCCCTGGAGATTCTGACAGGATCGGCAGAATGTCAATTATAGAAGAAGGGTTCCCTAAAAAAGCAAGAATGGCTTATCTTTCAATAGTAGGAAGCCATTCGACCAATGGAGTATCAAGGCTTCATTCAGACCTTTTAAAGACAAATTTGTTCAAGGACTTTTATGATCTGTATCCGGAAAAGTTCAACAATAAAACAAATGGTATTACACAAAGAAGATGGCTGTTGAAATCTAACCCGGGCCTCTCTGGACTGATAACAGAGACAATAGGAGATAAGTGGGTAAAGGATCTGGAGAAGCTGAATAAATTATTGGAATTTAAAGAAGATAAAAAATTTATTAAAAAGTGGCAGGATGTAAAGCTTGATAATAAAGAATACTTAGCTGCATATATTAAAACCAGTATGAACGTGGATGTAAATCTTGATTCGATCTTTGATGTTCAGATCAAAAGAATGCACGAGTATAAGCGTCAGGCTTTATTCTGTCTTTATGGTATTTCGCAATACCTGACAATTAAGAACACCCCTAAGAAGTTCATTCAGCCAAGAACATTTATTTTTGGAGGAAAAGCCGCTCCGGCTTACACAACTGCAAAGATGATAATTAAGCTGATCAATAATGTTTCCAATATGATCAATAATGACCGAGCAGTTGGAGACAAGTTGAAAATGGTCTTCCTGGAAAACTATAGGGTCTCTTTAGCCGAGAAGATCTTTCCGGCAAGTGAGCTTTCTGAGCAGATATCATTGGCAGGAACAGAGGCCTCTGGAACAGGTAATATGAAGTTTATGTTAAACGGGGCTTTAACTGTCGGAACATTAGATGGAGCTAATGTCGAGATGGCAGAGCAGCTGAACAATGAGGATATTTTTATTTTTGGGCTTAAAGAGCAGCAAGTAACAGAACTGAAGAACAAAGGTTACAATCCTCAGGATTTTATTCAAAGATCTCCAATGTTGAAAGAGATATATGAAATGATGAAGAACGATTATTTCAGCCCTAATGAGCACGGGATCTTTAACGATCTAGTTAATTCATTGTTCCATCATGACCCATTTTTAGTTTGTGCTGATTTTGATGCATATTTAAATATGCAAGATGTCATATCTAAAGAATACCAAAATAAAGCGCAGTGGACGAAGAAGTCGATAACAAATGTTGCAAGATCTGGATATTTTTCAAGCGACAGAACTATTCGTCAGTATGCAAGTGAAATTTGGGGAGTGCCCAGCAAGTAATTGTTGTATGTTGAACCTTGTTGCAGACGAATGCGAAAATAACTCGCACGACTTTGGTTAACAATAATTATGGGAGGTGTTTATGACAAACACTAGCACAAAGGATCTTCTGCAAATTCCTGAAGTTGTTGAGGAGATCAACCGTCACTTATGGATCGAAAGTGAGAAATCGAGCGTCAATATTGGTTTTGAAAAAGCTGCTGAGGACTGGATAACCCGTTTTTCAGAAGAGTGGCTGAGTTATCATGAACTAGCTGATACAGTAGTTAAAAAGAAGAGGCGCGCTAAGTCATATTATTAATGAATCGAAAGGATTTTTCTTCTATGTTTTGGTTCTCAAAAAATAGAAAGATATTTTTATCGTTAAGTATCTTTTTAACCTCGTTGATCATTTTTGGTTGTGCTTCAAAACAATTAAAGCCTGCCGGTTTCTTGAATGATTATTCTAATGTCGAAAATGGAAAAAAACGCGGCTTATTCATCGACAGATCAAAAGAAGCGAATTTGGCATCTTATAAAAAGTTAATTATTGCGCCGGTTGTTGTTCATTTTGCCGAAGACGCAAAAGGTGCTGATGTTGAACCTGAGACACTTAATGAATTTACAGGTTTTCTTCACGATCAATTGAGTATTGCTTTAAAAGGAAGATTTGAAATTGTTGATGCCCCCGGCGAGGGAGTCCTTCTTCTTAGAACTGCTCTTACAGATGTTTTATCAAGTAAAGTTCTTCTTAATATTGCATGGCATACTACTTTGGCCGGACTTGGAACAGGCGGAGCTGCGATGGAAGCTGAATTCGTGGATTCAATGACGCAGGAGAGAGTATTGGCAATAGTTGATTCCAGAAAAGGCAACAGGGCAAAGTACTTTAATGGTTGGAGTAAATGGAAGCATACTGAAGATGTTTTTAAGAAGTGGGCTAAATTAATCTATGAACTTGTTGAATAAACAATAATATCTTGAGGATAAGTAATATGCAAGATCCACAAAAAAATGACAAATCAGGGCCTCTTCAGATCTTAAGACTTACTAAAGTTTCAGAGATAATGGAGAGAGACGTGATCACGGTTCGGGAAGACGAGCCTCTAAGTGTTGTCCACAACACTTTTGTTGCAAATCATCTTACTCATGTTATTGTTGTCGATGAGACAAATAGGATCTCCGGCATAATCAGTCAGAAGTATTTATATAAAGCACATGCTCCAAGGAAAATAATAGCTATGTTAGAATATGATTCTGATAAATTATTAGATGGAGACAGCTACTACAGCAAGGAAGCATTAAATTCTTTCAGGCTTAAAAAAATAATGAAAACTAGCCCGCTTACTGTTAAGCCAGATAAATTGGTTTTTGATGTTGCTAGTTTGATGGCAAAAAGAATGTTGGGATGTGTCCCTGTAGTTGATAACAACAAATATGTTGTTGGAGTGATAAGTGAACAAATATTAGTTAAGTTTTTTGTAGATGTTATGTCTTTAGATATTTAAAGACAATAAAATAAGGAAGGCCGCTTTTTCTTTCCTGTTTTTAGAGAAGCTCTTCAATTATTTTCCCTTCTTAATTATGTTTTTTTTACAGCATGGGAAAGTATAAAACTTTCCCGGCTGCTTAAAATCGCAAGTTATCGCGTAGCGATTTTCTTGCCTGAATGAAAAATCAGAAGCTCAATGAAAAAAAATCTAGAAAACAATAACGATAATAATTTAGAGTTCAATGATCAATTTGCTCAAGCATATGATACGCTTGAAAATTCCTGGCATAATGTCTTAATAGTCGGAAAGGCGGGAACAGGCAAATCCACGATCCTTCAGTACTTCAGGTCGAACACGCTAAAGAATGTTGTGGTATTGGCTCCAACAGGAGTGGCTGCGGTAAATATAAAGGGCCAGACGATACATTCGTTCTTTAGGTTCAAGCCGGATATTACCCCTGAAACAGTTGTAAATATAAGAATTAGAAAACAGGCCACGGATATCTATAAAAAGATCGATACCATCATTATTGATGAAGTATCAATGGTAAGGGCAGACCTGTTAGATTGCATAGATGAATTTATGAGATTGCACGGCAAAGAATCAAGAGAGCCTTTTGGCGGAGTTCAGATGATATTTATTGGAGACATGTATCAATTACCTCCCGTGGTGCCCGGCATAGAGAGATCGATCTTTAGAGACCTCTATAAAAGTCCGTATTTCTTTGACTCAAAGGTTTTTAGAAAATTATTCAATAACAGCTCTTACAAAGATAGTGATGAAAATTTCGAGTTTTCTTATGATAGATTAAGGATATTTGAATTAGATAAGATATACCGACAGAAAGAAGAGCGCTTTATAGAATTGTTAGGAGCAATAAGGAACAGGTCAATTACTGATAAACAACTTGTCGCATTGAATGAAAGATATCTTCCTGACTTTAAACCAAAGGGAGATGATTTCTATATTTATTTAACAACCACGAACAGTTTGGCTGATAAGGTCAATGAAGCTCAATTGAACAGGATAGATTTCCAGGCCTATTTTTCAGAGGGTGAGATATCAGGGAAATTCGAGCAGAAGAATTTGCCTACACAATTCTCGCTCCAAATGAAAGTTAATGCACAGGTCATGCTTTTGAATAATGACCCTTCAGGAAGGTGGATAAACGGCAGTATAGGAAAGATAGTTTCTTTTGTTGAGTATGATCAAATTGTTGTTGTCGAATTATCTAGCGGGAAAATGGTGGAGGTCTCTCCTTTTCAATGGGAGATGTTCAAGTTCTCTTATAATCAAGAAACTGAAATGATCGAATCAGAATCTGTAGGTTCCTTCAGACAGTATCCCTTAAGGCTTGCCTGGGCGATAACTATTCATAAAAGCCAGGGCAAGACTTTTTCTAAAGTGATCGTAGATATTGGGGATGGCACATTTTCTCACGGGCAGATATATGTTGCCTTGAGCCGCTGCGTAACTTTGTCGGGCTTAGTCCTTAAAAAACCTATTCTTAGAAAACATATTTTGCTGGATAAAACTATTGTTGAGTTTATGCAAGAATGTGAAAAATATATCGTTAATGAGAGCGCCAGTGTTGAAAAAACAGTAAATTAAAGAACTTACTTAATTAAGTTGAAAAATTCTTTAAAAATCAGCAAAACACAATAAGATAAAAGAAAACAATAGAAGCGCCTTGATTATAAATTAATGGAGAAATGAAGCCTTCTAAATTCCCCTGGAGACTGTTCCTGGACAGTCACTTAAGTATCTAGGAAAGGCTTCATTCCCGAGGATGTCATCCCCGACTGAAAAGGCGGGGTATAAACCGAGGAAAATAAATGAGTAATGTTATCTTGTTGGTTTCATGTCCCGATAAAAAGGGCATAACTTCTGCTATCACTACTTTCGTTTATGAGAATAATGGCAATATTATTCATGCAGATCAACATATTGATGAGCAAAGCAATACATTCTTTATGAGAATAGAGTGGTCTTTAGAGGGTTTTGGTATTGAAAGAGATGAAATAAAGAATAGTTTTGCTGATGTCGCAAGCAGGTTTGAAATGGATTGGACGCTTAATTTTACTGACAAGAAGTATAGAGTGGCATTATTTGTCTCTCAACATCTGCACTGTCTTTACGATCTTTTGTACAGATACAGGGCAGGCCAATTTAACTGTTCAATTCCTATGATAATAAGCAATCACTCTGCCGCTAAAGGTGCTGCAGATGAATTTGGTATAAAGTTCTATGAGGTCCCTATTACTAAGGAGAACAAGAAGGACCAGGAGCAAAAAGAGATTGATATTCTAGAAGAAGAGAAGATCGATCTTATAGTCCTTGCGCGTTATCATCAGATACTTACGCCTGAAATTGTCGATAAATATGAGAACCGGATCATTAATATACATCATTCTTTTCTTCCTGCTTTTATAGGAAAGAGCCCCTATGCCCAGGCTTATAGAAAAGGTGTGAAGATAATTGGCGCGACAAGTCACTATGTTACCGAGCATCTTGATGAAGGCCCTATTATCGAACAGGACACAGTAAGGATCAGTCACAGGGATGTTTTAGAGGACCTTGTTCGTAAGGGAGAGGACCTGGAGAAAGTCGTTCTAAATCGTGCAATTAGATGGCACTTGGAGAGAAAGATCCTGAAATTCAACAATAAAACAGTTATATTTGATTGATCTAATGGGCAAAAAAAAAGAAAAAAAAGAGTCTTTCAGCTTATTTCAATTTTTATTTGGGTCCTTGACGGTTGATATTATCATTGCTCTGAATACAGCTGTTTTCTATTTTATGTATTACACTCCTAATGGTAGGGAGTATTTGCAGCCATTTATTATGTATCCTGGTAACCTTATTAATGGTAAGGTCTGGTGCGTGATAACTTCTGGATTCATCCATGGGAGCCTATCTCATTTTCTTTGGAATATGCTGGGTGTTTTTATTTTTGGAAAGATCGTTGAAAAAAAGCTGGGAGTTCGAAAAACCCTATTTATATATTTCGGGGCTTTAACTATCTCGATGTTATTTTCTACTGCAGTTTATGCCTTTTTGCTGAATAAGAATGTTGCAATTATTGGGGCTTCTGGTGCTGTTATGGGCCTTATCTCTGGAGCAATGCTGTTGGCTCCTTTTACCGTCACTTATGAAATGATCCTTCCAATACCTACAATGGTAAAAGGATGGATGTTTTTCTATGCTGACATACAGGGTTTTTTAAATCAGGCTTCCGATGGAGTTAGTCATCTTGCACATATATTCGGATTTTTATCGATTGCTATTCTGGTTTATTTTTTGTCTTATAAAGACAAAAAGGCGATAAAGGTCGGAATGGCTATTAATATTTTTTCTATTGTCATGCTCTTGCTGTTGAATCATTGGCTATCAAAAAATATGCATTGGAATATTTTGCCAGATGGTGTGATCCAGCAAACTACTAATATTATTTAATAAAATATGCTTTTTGTGTATAATATCTTTACTAATATTCATTTAAATAGTAATCAAGGAGGTATTTATGAATTGTCCAGTATGTGAAACCGCTATGATAGAGGAAGATCTTGGGGGAGTTTTAATAGATATTTGTAGTAATGGCTGCAACGGGATTTGGTTTGACTGGTTTGAATTAGAAAAACTTGATGAAACGCATGAAGGTCTAGGAAAAGCGTTAACAGCTGCTTTGCAAAGCTCAAGAGCTAAAGATGATGATCGCGGAAAGATCAAATGTCCTAAGTGTTTTAATCCAATGGTCGCTCATTTATATAAATCTGCTAAAGAAGTCACGGTTGATGAATGCTATGTATGCGGAGGATTTTTCTTGGATTCGGGTGAGTTAAAAGTGATCCGTGAAAATTTTATGACCGAAGAGCAAAGAGAGTCTTATGTAAATGATATTATTGCAGGACAATCTGATTTTCAGGAAGCTAAACAAGACCTTGAAAAGCAAAAGCTCCGAACGGCTGCGATAAGAAAGCTTACTAAGTGCCTAAGGCCGTCTGATCATTTTAGAAAGTAATTATTTATTTTGAAGGATTCTCTTTGATGTAAATCTGAAAAATCTTGTAATAGCGTTGAATATCATTTTTTTGTATAAATGTTTTTGAACTTATACTTTTATGTATGAAAAATTAAAACAAATAAAGAAATCAATATTCCCTAAGAATTTGCTTTTTCTATGCATCATAATTCTTTTAATAGGGCCTTTCTATATTGAAGCAAGAAATCTCACCAGAAGTAATTTAATTGAAAAAAATAATGATGAATTGTCTGAGATCGTAGAATACATTGACGTAAGTATTGAAAAGAGAATGTTAATGCTTGATCAATTAATAAGAAATAACAGTATCGAGACTCTTTTAAAGAACACTACCTCCATAGATGATGATTCTGTTAAGAATTTGATCGAAAATGCAAGATTAGACTCAGGTTCAGATATCGTTTATATAATGGACACTATCGGAACAGTAGTTGCTTCAACTATTTATGAGGACGGAAAATCATTAACAGGCAATAATTATTCTTTTAGAGTATATTTTACAGAAGCCCTAAAAGGTGGCTTGGTCGTTTTTCCTGCAGTAGGTGTTACAACATATAAGAGAGGACTTTATATAAGCTCAAGGATCTACGATATGGAAGAGGGAAAGGTCCTTGGTGTTATTGTTTTTAAGATAGGTCTTGATGACATTGACCAATTACTCGAAAAATTTGATTCCCCTAAAATGTTTGTTTCAAAGGAAGGTATTATTTTTGCAACAAACGACAAAAAATCCCTTTACAAGGCTTTAAAGCCATTATCAAAAGAAGTTGTTAAAGAAATAAGAAGATCAAAGCAATTCGCGGGAAATGAAATAGTTCCAATGGAAATGTCAATAGAATCCGGCGAGATCGTTTATAAAAAAGAAAAGTATTTTATCGAAAGAGGCGAAACTTATATTAAAGGGTGGGATGTCATTTCATTAAAGAAGGATATTATTGGCTTGCATCTTACAGGATATCAAGCTCGCCTGTTGATCCTGGTGTTTTGCTTAATGTTGATAATCGCATATTTTTCGATATACATTCATAGTTTTGATAAAAAGGAATTTTCTTTTAATAAGATAAGAAGTAAGATCATCATCCCTGTTGGTGCTGCTTTATTTTTGATCTGCTTTTCAAGTATGTGGTTTTTCTACATATATCATAGGAATCAAATAGGCTCAGAATTTAAAAGGACATTGAAAGAGGTTAATAAAGAATATAACTCGATCCTTGATAAAGAGGCAAGTATTATCGCTTCCTATATAGATCTTATAGAAAAGAACAAGAATCTGCAGAGAGCATACCTTGAAAAGGATAGAGAGTCTCTTTATAATTTCTCTAAAACGATATTTAGGGAGTTGAACAAGAGCTATAATATAACTCATTTTAATTTTCAGGATACCCAAAGAAAGAATTTTCTTCGAGTTCATAAGCCTGATGATTTTGGTGATATTATAGATAGATACACACTGAGCGAAGCCTATCGAAAGGGGATCACTAAATATGGAATAGAATTAGGCCTTTATGGCAGGTTTGCTCTTAGGGTCGTGCGGCCGTGGGTTGTGGATGGCGATATTATTGGATTTATTGAACTTGCAAAAGAAATTGACTACATTCATCCAGATATAGCAAGAATGAAAAATGTAGAAATTATGTCTTTTATTGATAAGAGTATGCTTGATGAGGATCAGTTTTTGGCAGGGCAGGAGGCATTTAACGATCATGTTAGTCGGGGAAAATTTTCAAATGTTGTTTTAACTGGCTCTACTATAAAAAGTACAACAGCGTTGGATTCTTTTCTTAGGGAAGTCCTTGCTAATGATGTAAACAAACATTTATCAAAAATACACTCTGTTAGGATAGCTTATAATAAGTATTTTGCAGCTATGTTCCCTTTAAAGGATGCAAGAGAAAAAGTAGTAGGAAGCATTGTTATATTAAAGAACTTTAAAGCAGAGAATGCAGTTTTTATAAAATTGGCAATGCAAGTTGTTGAAATTGAGCTCTTTGCTTTCATTCTATTGGGTGTGTTTTTATGGCTTTTCTTAGGGCGAATTGAAAGAAGTGTTTTAAGGACTACTGAAAAATTGAAAGCTAATATAACTGATCTGAAGATGGTAAGTATAATATTGTTTGATAAAGAGGCTTCTCTAGAGCGAGAAGTACTATATCGAAAAAATGTCCAGAAAGACCTTGTTTCAGCAAAAGATCATGCAGAATTAATTTCAAGAGTAGTTCCTTCAGCCATTTTTACGGTAGATCTCGAAAAAAGAGTTACTAGCTGGAATGATTATATTGAAAAATTAACAGGTTATTCTAAAGAGGAAGTGATTGGAAAAGAATGTAGCTTCTTTTCACTTGCTCCGTGTAGTGAAAATTGTGGTCTTTTTGATCGCGGTGTCCCAAAACCCGCAATTTCAAGAAAATGCACTATCAATTGTAAAGATGGAAGAGTGCTGAAAGTTTCCAAGAATATTGATTATTTGAAAAATAATGATGGAGAAATAATAGGGGGGATAGAGTGCTTTGAAGATGTTACGGAGAGAGCCGAACAAGAAAAGAAGATTGCTGATTTTTATAAGGAAATTGAAGATTCTTTGTTGATATCAGAATCATTAAGAGAAGATCTGGAAGAAGCCCAGATCAAGACGAAGCAGGCTGCTCAAGTGAAATCAGATTTTCTTGCGAACATGTCACATGAGATGAGAACTCCTATGAATGCTATCCTGGGGTTTAGCGATATTCTTAAAACATTTGATCTAGATGAGCAACAAAGATCTTACGTTGACACGATCTCTTCTTCAGGAGAGATATTAATCAAGATAATTAATGATATCCTTGATTTTTCCAAGCTTGATTCTGGAATGACAAAAATGGAAAATGTTGATTTTAATTTGCAGTATTTGCTGAACGATGTTTTTAAAATAGCTGTATTCCGCACGAAGAAAAGTTCAGTTGAGGTATATATTGATATAGACCCGGATGTCAATTTTAATCTTAAAGGGGATCCAACAAGATTAAGACAAATATTCTTGAATCTTCTAAGCAATGCCATAAAGTTTACGCGTAAAGGGTCTATTGGTGTAATTGTTAAGAGAGAAAAAAGCAGCGCGAAAACCGGGCAGACATTGCGCTTTATTGTAAAAGATACCGGGATTGGAGTCGCGCAAGATCAGAAAGAAATGATTTTTGAGTCGTTCGTTCAAGCGGATTCTTCTACAACAAGAAAATACGGCGGGACGGGATTAGGATTGACTATTTGCCGATCGATCATTATGAGTATGGGTGGAGAGATATGGGTTGAATCAAAGGCGGGAAGGGGAAGTGAATTCATTTTTGTGCTGGATTTTGAGGATGGGGAGACCATGGCAAATGAAGATGTTTTTCCAATGAATAATGTAGAGCTGAATAATAAAAAAGTCATCATTGTAGATGATAATGAAATTGCAAGAAAGATACATGTAAAATGTTGCGAGTCATTAGAGTTGGAAATACTATCAGTTGAAAATTCACCGATCGCTGCTTTAGAAAAGATAAAAGAATTAGAATTAGAGGGCATTGTGCCAGATCTGATCCTTTGTGACCTTGTAATGGAGGATATGGATGGTTTTACTTTCGTATCAGAGATACGTTCTAATGAAAAATTAAAAGATGTGAAAATGATCGCTATTACTGCTGAGCCGGAGATCGGGGGGGCAGGATATGCGCAAGCAAAAGGTTTTAATGGCTATTTGCCAAAGCCTGTTATCTTGGACGAATTAAAGAATGTTATTAGAACAGTTTTTGGTGATAAACGCCAGGATAAAACGATCATAACACGCCATCTGGCTAAGGAAGTAAATTGCAAAGGAGCCAGGGTGCTAGTTGTTGAGGATAGTATTACGAATCAAATGTTGATCAGAGAGTATTGTAAGCAAATAGGATGTATCGGTGAATTTGCAGTAAGTGGTTATGAAGCAATTGATCTGTTAAGAGTGGATAATGATTATGACCTGATTTTAATGGATATACAAATGATCGGCATGAGCGGTATTGAAGCCACTGAAATAATTAGAAAAGATATAAGTGAAGATATTCCTATAATTGCTTTAACTGCTGCAGTATTGGATGAGGATCAACGAAAAGCCAAGGACGCCGGAATGAACGATTTTATTCCTAAGCCGGTCAGCTTGGCTGCTTTAAAAGAAGTAATATCAAAATATAGAAAAGCATAGATCCTTAGAATTGTAAGAGCAAATATTTTTGTGTATTGCGGTGTTTTTAAATAACATCAAGATAAACAAACATGTTTGTTTTTTTTTCGAAACTTTTTGAGCTTCCGGATGTTTAAAAGAAAGGGAATAAGAACGAAGTAAAATTGAAAGGAGCTTAAAAATGAAAAAGAATCTAATCAGTCTAGCAGTTATCCTCCTAATGGTAATTCCAACAGCAGTTTTGGCCCAAGATGTAAAAGGTGATGGGTATCATAAGGAATTAAAGGAGAGAGTAAAAGCCTACAAAGAGCAGCAAAAACAGGACGTACAAGCTTTCCGTCAAACATTAAAAGAGAAATATAAGGATCCAGCGCTGCAGGAAATGGAAGCTTATCGTCAGAAAAAGAGAAGTGAAAATATTGCATTTAGAGAGCAGCTCCATCAAGAAAGAATATCCATTTTAAAAGAAAAATTAGCAAGTAATGATCAATTAACAGATGTTCAGAAAAGTGAAATAATTAGTATTGCAGAACAAAAATATAATGAACATGTCGCTTACAGAGATGCAAAGCATAAAGAAGATGTGGCTTTTGTCAGCAGCATTCGTAATAATGATCAAATAAAAAGAGAAGAAAAACACAAGGCTATAAAAGAATACAGAGAAAACAGAAAACAAGAAAATCAGGAATATCGTTCAGAAGTAAAGTCAGAAATGAAAGAATTAAGACAAAAGTATAAAGATCAGGTTAAGCAAGATACATAATTATATAAAGTACGGATATGGGGACAAATACTGAACTAAGTATTTGTCCCCTTTTTTTGTCGTTTTTAAAAAACTAACAAAGAAAGAACCTTTTTTATAGAGAGAGTCCAATAATTTTGATATAACTATTATATTATGTCAGATGATTTCTTCACAATTTCACAATTAAACAAATTCATAAAAGATGTTATCACTTCAGGTTTTCCTCAAACTATCTGGGTTTGCGGAGAAATTCAAGGTTATGACCGCAATAAAAGCAGGAGTCATGTCTTTTTTGAATTGGTAGAAAAAGATCCAGAGTCCAAGGATATTATTGCAAAGATCGGCTTAGTGATATTTGCCGGCAAAAAATCTCAAATTGAGGTAACTTTAAGAAAAAGTGAAAATGCTTTTTCCCTGAAAGATGATATTGAAGTGAAGTTTGCATGCAAGGTTGATTTTTATGCGCCGCACGGCATTGTTCGCTTGATAGTTGATGAGATCGATCCTGTTCATACTCTTGGTAAATTAGCTCAAGAGAAACAAAAACTGATCGCTGAGCTAAAGAATAAAGGAGTGTTTGATAAGAACAAAGAATTAGAGATACCAAGGGTACCTATGAATATTGGCCTTATTACAGCTTTTGATTCTGCAGCTTATAATGATTTTATTGCGGAATTAACCAAAAGTGGTCTTGGTTTTAAAATATTTTTAAGAGATTGTCTTGTTCAGGGAAAGAATGCTGAATCTGATATTGTAAAAGCCTTAGATGAGATCGAAAAAATTGATGATCTTGATCTTGTTGTAATAACAAGGGGTGGAGGATCTATTGCAGATCTTAGTTGTTTTGATAGCAAACTTATTGCTGAGAAAATAGCGGCATTGCGTTTGCCTGTAGTTAGCGGGATCGGTCATGAGATAAACATATCAATAACGGATCTGGTTGCTAACACTTATGCTAAGACGCCGACAGCTGTTGCTCAATTTCTTGTTAATAGAGTAGAGGAATTTCTTGGTGAAATCAGTGAGAAACTAAAACTTATTGTTGACCTTGCGCAGGATAGGATCAGATCTGAAAAGCAGAGATTGAAGGACCAGGCATTTTGTTTGCAGTCTTTTACTATGAGGTTTTTAAAAGTACATAATGAAGAAATTGTTAGATTTTCTGAACTCTTAAAATATAGGCCTGTAAGTTTTTTAAAAGACAATCTGAACAGATTGGATCAAAAGAACATTGATATGTTGGAGAAAGCAAAGCTGCGTATAAATAAAGAGAAAGATAGATTGAAGAGTTATTGTAAGATAATTGAAATAGTGAGCCCAAAAAACACTTTAAAAAGAGGATTTAGCATTACAAGATGTTCAAACGGAAAAATAATAAAAAGTGTTTTAGGGCTCTCAAATAATGATAAGTTAATAACAGAAGTAAGTGATGGTATAATCGAAAGCAAAGTAGATAAAATAATATAGAATGTTTTATAATATAAATATAGTGGAGGTATTAGGTGGTAGAAAATAAATACAGTAAAGCAATAAAGAAGCTTGAGGATATTATTGAAAGAATCGAGAATGAAGAGATCGATGTCGATGAGTTATCTGATAAGGTTAAAGAGGCGGTTTCTTTGATCAAGGCGTGCAAAGATAAAATTGAAAAGGCTGAGCTGGAAGTAAAGAAAGTTGTAGATGGCCTTGATTATAAGTAATTATTAATAATATAAAAAGGTTACAATGTTAGGTATTTCAACAGTATGGAATTATAACACTGATCTTGATATGTTCATGTGGCTGATATCCGTTAAGGACCTGGGCCTTAATGCAATAGAGATAGATTATAAGGTTACAAGAGAACAGATAAATGTTATTGATTCTTTGAGAAGAGACCTTGGTATCAAGGTATTAAGTGTTCATAATTTTTGCCCGACACCTGATAATGGAGAAAGCACACGACACCCTTCCAACTTTTATCGGCTAACTTCACTAGATGAAAAAGAACGTTTACTTGCTGTTAAATGGACAAAGAATACGATCGATACAGCTGCGAAGGTAGATGCTGCTACTGTTGTTGTTCATGCAGGGACAATAGACTTTGAAGATGGCCGTTGTCACAATTTGTTCTCTCTTCATAAGCATGGAGCGGCGCAGGTGCAGGCATATGATGATGAACTTGCCAGGATTTTGAGGGTCAGGCAAGAAATAAAAGGCCCTTATATTGAAGCTGCAATTAAAAGTTTTAAAGATGTTGTTTCATATGCTGAAGATAAGGGCATTAAAATAGGATTGGAAACTCGTTTTTATCCAATTGAAATACCAAATTTTGAAGAGATCGGGCAGTTTTTAAATATGTTTGGGACGCAGGGTATGGGTTATTGGCATGATGTCGGGCATGCAGAGATAAATGAAAGACTTGGTATAACTGATCATATCGAGCTCTTGAATACTTATAAGGATAGAATGATCGGTATGCATGTCCATGGAGTTGAAATAATGAGAGACCATATTGCTCCTTTTGCAGGAGATATGGATTTTGATAAAATCTTGCCTTTTATGAAAAAAGATATTCCGTATATTATTGAGTCAAAATATGCCACGTTTGAAAAGATAAGATCTTCTATTTTTAAGTTGAAAGCCCTAATTTAGGAAGGCGGTTTCATTTTAAATGCGACGCACTTTTGATATTTTGTATACATATTTAGGGTATTATTATTTCTTTTGATAGCTTGTTATTTTAATTTTAATTGTTATAATAATTTTGATTTTTCAGGATTCGACACTATTTTGGCCTGAAGCTGGGTACCTTCTTGTTGATAGGAAGAAGTATTAAAAGTGATGTATTATATTTATGCTTTAATATCAGAGAACAAAAAAAGAATTTTTAAAGCAAAAAATGACCGCCCGTAGCTCAGCTGGATAGAGCACCAGTCTTCGGAACTGGGTGTCGCACGTTCGAATCGTGCCGGGCGGGTATAAAAAAGTAGGCACGATGAGAACGTAGTTCGATCACGATCTACTCCAAGAAATTCAGAAAAGATCGTGACCCGTGAGCTCTGAAAGAGCGAAACGGAATCATGCCAGGAGCGTATTAAGAATATGTCATTAACAGAAAGCCTAAAAAAAACTTCTTTATATGATAAGCATATTGCTCTTGGAGCTAAGATGGTTCCGTTCGGCGGATGGGATATGCCTGTTCAATATGAAGGAGTAATTGCAGAATATACACAAACGAGAGAAGCTGTGTCCATGTTCGATATTTCTCATATGGGAGAGTTTGTTGTTGTTGGGGATTGTGTTGAGAGTGGTTTAGACAGGATTGTAACAATGTCGTTGGAAGACCTGCCTGTTAAATTTGCGCGATACGGGATGATGCTTAATGATAATGGCGGCATCATTGATGACCTTATTATTTTTAGAATGGAAAAAGATAAATGGTTCTTAGTTGTTAATGGAGCGACAACAGAAAAAGATCTGGAACATTTAAAGAGCAGTTTAAATCCGTCAGCAAGAATTGAGGATGTATCGTCGGTAACAGCCAAGATAGATGTGCAGGGGCCGCTATCGCGTGATGTGTTGAAATCTATTTTTCCAGGTATCGAAAAATTAGAATATTATACATTTGATTTTTTTAATTATTTAAGTAAGAATATTCTTATTAGCAGGACTGGTTATACTGGGGAGTTAGGTTATGAGATTTATTTACCTTGGGATTCGATCGATGTTCTTTGGAATAAGATATTAGAAGACAAAAGAGTGAGGCCAGCTGGCTTAGGAGCTCGGGATGTGTTAAGGTTGGAAATGGGATACAGTTTGTATGGCCATGAGTTGAGCGAGAGCATAACTCCGATTGAAGCTGGATTAGGTAAGTTCGTTGATTTTGGGAAAGAGTTCATTGGAAAAGAAGTTCTTTTAAAGCAAAAGGAACAAGGAGTAGACAGACGGATCATTGGTTTTGTCTCTGACAATAGGCGTTCTCCCAGAGCAGAGCAGGCTATTTATGCTCTGGATGGAACAGAAGTTGGTGTTGTAACGAGTGGAACCTTCTCGGTTGCGTTACAAAGAGGGATTGGTTTGGGGCTTGTTGATCACGGTGTTGTAAAAAAAGAAGACAAAGTATTATTTGGAAATGAAAAAGCCAGGTCGGAAGCAAGTGTAACTTCAAGGATATTTTATAAAGGTGGTTCATTAAAAGATTAAATTAAAATTGGTTTATTCAAGGAGAAACTAAAGATGGAAATTGTTGAACATTTAATGTACACAAAAGAGCACGAGTGGGTTTTGGTAGATGATGATATTGCTACGATCGGAATTACAGATTACGCGCAGTCTTCATTAGGGGATATTACTTTTATTGAACTTCCTTCGGTTGATGATGAAGCTGAGCAGTTTGGTGAAATAGTTTCTGTAGAATCTGTAAAAGCTGCAAGCGACATTTTCTCTCCTATTTCAGGAAGGGTCATCGAGATCAATACTGAATTAGAAACGGATCCAGCGCTTATCAATAAATCACCTTACGAAAAAGGTTGGCTCGCAAAAATAGAGATCGCTGATAAAGAAGAGCTTTCAAACCTTATGACAGCAGAAGAATACGAAAATTTTCTTGAGAGTTCAGGCTAGAATAAAAGAGTAGAGAAAGATATAAAAGCCGCTATCAATCTCACCAGTATTTATTCAGAAATTAAGGACAATTAGTTGTTTTCTTATATTGCTAATACAAAAAAAGAACAAGAAGAAATGCTTAAAGTCATCGGAGTTAATTCTATCGATGAACTTTTTTCTGATATAAAGCCAGAGCATTCTCCGAAATCGTTTGATCTGCCTGACGGAAAGTCTGAATTTGAAGTTGTAGAGTATTTAAAAAAATTAGCATTAAAAAATTCTTCAGAACTTATTTTTTTTATTGGCGGCGGGTATTATGACCACTATGTGCCGGCTGTTGTTACATCTTTAATGTCCAGAGGTGAATTCTTTAGCGCCTACACGCCTTACCAGCCAGAATGTTCCCAGGGCACCCTTCAAGCATTATATGAATATCAAAGTGCTATTTGTACAATGACAAATATGGAGATATCAAATGCCTCTCTCTATGATGGAGGCACTGCACTGTATGAAGCTGCAATGATGGCTTTTAGGATAACGAAAAGAAAAAAAGTGTTGATAGACGGTGGAGTAAATCCGATCTTTAAGAAGATACTAAAGACATATACCAGTAATCTTGATTTTGAGTTTAATGAAACAGAGGTCGTTCACGGGGCTACTGACAGAGAAAAGATGTATAAGCTGCTTGATAAAGATACTGCTGCAGTCATTGTACAGAACCCTAATTTTTTTGGCGCAATTGATGATTATACCGATATTGTTGAAAAGGCACATGCCGTGGGTGCTCTTGTTATAGAGAGTGTTTATCCTATATCTTTAGGTTTGCTAAAAACACCCGGAGAAATGGGTGTTGATATTGTTACAGGTGAAGGCCAGAGCTTAGGACTGTCTTTAAATTTTGGCGGGCCTTATCTTGGCTTTATGGCAACAAAGAAGAAATATGCTCGTAAGATGCCTGGAAGGATAGTCGGGCAAACTACTGATAAAAATGGAAAGAGATGCTTTGTTAATACTCTCCAGGCAAGAGAGCAGCATATTAGAAGAGAAAAAGCCACGTCTAATATTTGTACCAATGTTGCTCTTTGTGCGCTTCAATCGATCATCTATATGTCCGCTATCGGCAAGCAGGGATTCAAGGAATTAGCACAATTAAATTTGGATAAAGCTGAATTTGCAAAAGGTGTTATTGATAAAATTGAAGGCGTTGAAGTAAAGAGAAGTTCTCCTACATTTAATGAGTTTACTGTTCATCTGCCTATTGATGCATCAATAGTTGTTGGGAAGATGATAGACCGCGGTTTTGCCGCAGGTTTTCCTCTTGGCAGATATTATAAAGGTATGGAGAATTATATGATCATTGTTGTTACTGAAAAGCGCACTAGGGAAGAAATCTTAAATTATGCGAAAGCTTTAGAAGAAGTTTTGAAAGAGGTTTAAGTGGAATTAATTTTTGAGAAAAGCGTAGAGGGGCGAAGGGGTTTTTTGAATCCTTGTTCAGATGTTGATGTAAAAGCAAGTATTCCTTCAAGCTTAAAAAGAGCGAAGGATTGTGAATTGCCTGAAGTCTCTGAGCTTGATGTGGTTCGTCATTTCACTAATCTTTCTAAAATGAATTATTCTCTTGATACTAATTTCTATCCTTTAGGTTCTTGCACGATGAAGTATAATCCGCGTTTTACTGAAAGTATTGCCCAGATGCAGGGATTTACCGATATTCATCCTTTGTTGCCGCAGTTAAAAAAAGGTGAATTATTGACGCAGGGTTCTTTAGAGGTCCTTTATGAGATGGACAGGCTTCTTTGCGAGATCACTGGTATGGACAGCTTTACTATGCAGCCTTTAGCAGGGGCACATGGTGAATTAACCGGTGTTATGATGATGGCGGCCTATCATAAAGCTAAAGGTAATAACAAAAAATATATTATTGTTCCAGATTCATCTCATGGAACAAATCCTGCAACAGCTGCAATTGCTGGATACGAAATAATATCCGTTAACTCTGATAAGAACGGAGTTATGGATATTGAAGAATTAAAAAGTAAGTTAACTGATGAAGTTGCAGGATTAATGCTTACATGTCCAAATACACACGGTATATTCAATTCTGATATAAAGAAGATCTCAGGAATGATACATGATGTCGATGGTCTTATGTACTATGATGGCGCAAACCTGAATGCTGTTCTGGGAAGATGCCGTCCAGGTGATATTGGTTTTGATGTCATGCACGTTAATCTTCACAAAACATTCTCAACTCCTCATGGCGGTGGCGGACCGGGGTCTGGACCTGTTGGTGTAAATGAAAAATTGATCCCATTTTTGCCTATTTCAAGAGTTATAAAAAATAGCGTCGGGAAGTATGAACTAAATTATGATTATCCGGATTCTATAGGTTATATTGCATCTTTTTATGGTAATTTTTCAATAATCCTCAGAGCTTATGCTTACATTTTATATTTAGGAAAGCAAGGGCTTATAGCAACAAGCAATAATGCAGTTTTAAACGCAAATTATTTAAAAGAGAGATTAAAAGAACGCTTTGAATTGGCTTATGACAGGGTCTGTATGCATGAATCAGTTTTTTCCGCATCAAGGCAAGTTGAGAATGGTGTTCATGCGATTGACATTGCAAAATTTATTATTGATAAAGGCTTTCATCCACCTACAGTATATTTTCCGTTAACAGTAAAAGAAGCGATCATGATCGAGCCGACAGAGACTGAATCTAAAAAAGCAATGGATGAGTTTGTTGATGTAATGATCGAGGCGGATGAACTTTCTAAAACTAATCCAAAAGAATTCGCAGACCTTCCAAAAACCACTCCTGTTTCAAGGCCAGATGAAGTTAAGGCAGCCCGTGAGTTAAATGCAAATTATTTTGCAGGATAAGAACGATCAAGTTTTTTAACTTAATCAAGAAATAACCTTTTTATGCTTTTTAAAAAAATCTCATTTAAAACTCCAGAAGAAAATATCGTTTATGATGATGTTCTTTTTCATTTAGCAGAAAAGAATGATTCTCAAGAAGTCTTAAGGCTGTGGGAATCGCCTGATTACTTTGTTGTTTTAGGCAGGATAAGCAAAGAAGATGAAGATGTAAATGCATTAAATGTTAAGAAAGACCGTATTAAGGTCATTAGAAGGTCATCTGGAGGTGGCACGGTTTTGCAAGGGAAGGGATGTTTGAATTATTCACTTGTCCTGTCAAAAGATAAGCGCAAAGATCTGGTAGATCTAAAAAGATCATATCAATATATCTTGAGTAAAGTTATTAATGTATTAAAGAGGCTTAATGTTGATGCAGAGTTTTATCCAATATCTGATATTGCGATCAAAGGAACAAAGATGAAAATATCAGGCAATGCGCAAAAAAGAGGCAGAAGCTTTATTTTGCATCATGGAACGATTCTTTATGATTTTGATATAAAGAAGATCGAGCAATATCTTTTAGTTCCTAAAGATATGCCTGAATACAGGCAAAAAAGAAGGCATGATGAGTTTGTCGCAAATATAAAAATTTCTACTTTGGATTTTGAGAATGAAATTAAGAAAGAATTTGATGTTGATAAAGAAGAACATGATATCACTGAAAAGGAAGATGCATTGCTGAGGTT
>JAHJCZ010000172.1 GCA_018812705.1 Candidatus Omnitrophota bacterium | reverse complement strand
GAAGACTTAGACCGCTAGCTAGTTGGCGACTAATTTCTTCGCGTTCATCAAAGTTTAATCGGTGGTATGGATTCATAGGCAACTCCTTTTCTCTGTTATTTTAACAGATTAAAGTGTTGCACTAGAACCTTGAACCCAAGCAGCGACCTTTTAAAAAAGGTCGCTGTCACCATTATTGGCTGTCACTATTGTCCTACCCTGTCCACCCCATACCATCCCATATTTTGCTACCCAATTATATAATTCATGTTATACTTATTAAGTTTGTTAATAATCTTAATAGGAGAAAGACACAAAAATGAACTTTAAAAAATTTATGACTTATGTAAAAATTCATTGGATCAAAATAGTTTTAACTGTTGTGATCCTTGCCCTTGTAATATTTTCCGCGATCTTTCTTACTTACTGTATAAAAAATTTCTTCTCTCTCGAATCTTTTTCCAGAAAACAGATCTCAGGCCAAATGGCGCTTCTGCTTCCCATGTTCGTTATCGTTCACTTGATATCAATGCCGATGATGATGGCTATGCAATTTTATTTTATGCAAGGCGGCGGCATTGGAAAAGTCTACATTGAAAAGGCAAAAGTCAGTGTTAAGTGGGATGAAGTTATCGGGCTTGAAAATGCAAAAAGGGAAGCATGGGAACTTGTTAAACTGCTTAAAGACCGTGCACTTTTAAAATCCGTAGGCGGAAAGATCATTAAAGGTACTATGATGATCGGGCCTCCTGGCTGCGGTAAAACATATTTGGCTAAAGCCATCGCATCAGAATGCGGGCTTCCCCTTCTTCCTACTGTCGGCTCCGAATTTGTCGGCATGTTCGTCGGGCAAGGTACGGCGAGAATGAAATCATTATTTAGCCAGGCGCGCGCGCTGGCAAAGCTGGAAGGCGGCTGTATAGTCTTTATCGATGAAATTGATTCCTTTGCACGGCCCCGCGGCGCAGACACAGGATTCGGCGGTGGACGCATGGACATGAACTCTACTATCAATCAGTTCCTGACTGAAATGGACGGCTTAAGAAATACAGAGAACAACATAGTCGTTATCGCTGCAACGAATGTCCCTGAAAATGAACTTGATTCAGCTATCATGCGTGCAGGAAGATTTGACAGAAAAATAAATGTTACAAAGCCAAATCTGAAAGAACGCGAAGCGATTTTTAAACTTTACTTAAGCAGGATAAGCACAGACAGCTCAATAAATCCAAATATCTTAGCCAGAAAAACTGTATGGTTCTCCCCTGCTGAAATTGAAAGCATGGTAAGAGAATCCAGTTTGATCGGCATGCGCGAAGGACGAAGCGCTGTGAACATGAACGACCTTAATGCCGCTTATGACCGGGTTTCATTCGGCCAGGCATCAAATATCGTAATGAGCGACGATGAAAAGCATTCGACCGCTTATCATGAAACAGGCCATGCTCTTTTATACTACCTCGTTCACCCTACTGATGATGTCATGAAGGCAACTATTATTCCTAGAGCAGGCGCTCTTGGGTATGTTTTTGCAAGGCCTACGGAGGAACTCCACTGCAAAGACAGCGCTCATCTCCTGGCAGAGATCAAAGTAAGCATAGCCAGTTATGTAGTTGAAAAAAGGAAATTCGGCACAACTACTACAGGTGTTGGCGGAGGGCGCGGTTCAGATTTCCATAAGGCGATCCAGATCGCACATAATATGGTCTGGAGCTATGGCATGGGCGGTAGCGGTCTTATCGGAGACTTTAATGCCTTAGGCGCGAACAATTTATCAGAGAGGACAAAAGAAACTCTCGACTCAGACATTCAGGAATTACTGCAATCATGCTTGAGAGATGTTGAATCCCTTGTAGAAACTAACTGGGCAGCTGTCGAAGCATTTGCTGCAGCCCTGCATAAAAAAGAAGAGCTGGACTATGATGAGATCGAGGCAATATTCTCCAGCTTCGGACTAAAACCGCTGCCAAAAGGAAAGAGCTTGTAAAATGTTTAAAGCCGCCTTTCTTTCAAACAGCCCATATTGTCCGGTCATTAAATTATGAAGAAATTTTTATCAACAACATTCATTATCACAGCTTGTTCTTTGTTGTTCGGATGCTCTAAAATAGTCCCTTCACAGGGCGTAACTATGTCAGCAGCACATACGAAGTTCTTAAAGACCTGCCATGAAGATTTAAAATACAAAGTAAAGACAAAGCTCGTAGGCAAAACAATGTGGATCTATGTCCCCATTGAAGAGCGCATTATTGATGTAAAGGCAACTGACAAAGGCCCTTTCAAATCAAGTGAAGCTGAAGAAAAGATCACGGCCCGTTATATTGATGCAGAATTTTCAGAAGACGCCATTAACGTTGAATACGACATAGCAATGAGCAAAGGCTATGGAAAAAGCTATGGATACAGCCAAGCCTACACTGAAGAATACAGCAAGGTCCAGAATAATGTCTTAATGGCGCTTAAGGATTCCTTCTTCGACGTTGGCAATATCGCCGGCGACATTGAGTTTGAAAATGCTCAAAAGGACCAGTCACACAAAAAGCTGGTATCTTCGTACGTTAAAACTGATAAGCCGCCGGCGTTTTTTGTCGTTACGATCTCGAATATCACAAAAGGGCTTGAGATCGAGATAATGCTCAACTTTGAAGATTACAAAAAGGCAATGTCGCCCAATCCTATTATCCCGTATGAGGAATACACTAAAAGATATATTACCGAGATCCGAGGGAACACAGACATTATCAGTGACAACGAGGGAAAACATATTGCTTATAGGGACATCACGATGCAGGAATTCCTCGGCAAGCAGATCATTAACCGCGTGAATTTCAAGTATACAAGAAGTGATTTTCCTCCTGGTGATGATACAGTTAAAGAACTTTTGGCCATTATTGCCACTACTGTCAGGCTTTATGATTTTAAGGATTTCCTGTCAGTCAATCTTAAAGACCTTGTTACCGGTGATGTCAAAACAGTAAGCCGTGAAGAATTGAAAGAATATGCACAAGAAGAAAAGACACAAGGCAAATATCACGTCATAAAATTCTTTTAGTTAATAAAAAGATCGCAGATAATGAAAAATATCAAACCCCATATCGCCCCGATCATTATTTTCCTTTCAAGTTTCTTTCTTAGACTATCTTTAATATATAAGGGCCCGTTCCATGTTGACTGCCTGAGGCTTTCCCAAAATGCAGAACTTACATTATCCACTCTAAAGCTCCATTATCAGTTCGGCACAGGATATCCTCTTACAGTTATCCTTGGCTCCATATTTATTTTCTTTGCACGGTCTTTTGGCATTGATGATCCCGTAATAGCTGTTAATTTCATGAGCGTATTTTTCAGTTCAGCCTGCATACTCATCCTGTATTACGCGGTCAAAAAGGTCTTTGACCCGGTTACAGCGGTTATAAGCTCCATACTGCTGGCGCTCGACCCGATTTTCATGGAAATTTCTTTGTACGGCAAAAGCCACGCTCCGGCGATGTTCTTTCTTTCTCTGGGAATACTATTGATCATTCATTTTAAAGACCGTCCTTCTACCAAGCTGTTGGCCTTAAGCGCTATATCTCTTGGATTCATGGGGGCATGCAGGCTGCAAGACCTTATTCTAATGTCCTTACCTCTCTCCTTCTTTGTTTTTTTTAATAAACAAAGTCAGCCCGACAATAAGCACGTTAACCTTCTTTCAGGTTTTAGAACATTACTGTTTTTGTGGGCGATAGCCTTTGGCATCGTTCTTTTCTTCCATTTGCCTTTGCTTATGAATTCCTCTTCAGGCGGATATTCAGTACAATTATCGAAATTCTTCTCGGCAGGTCTTTTTGATAATTTTGATATGTCTTCCACTGCACACATGAAAAAGGCCTTGATTTTCATTTATAAATCGACAAATACCCTGGGCATTTTTCTCGCATTGTTCGGCTTGGTCTATTCTTTCGGCAAAAGGATCAACCTGTATACATTTTTACTTTTGTGGTTCCTTACGCCGCTGTTGTTTTACGGCAACATTTACACAATATCATCAAGATTTCTTGCTTTGATCATTCCGGCTTTTATTATCGTACAAAGCTACCTTTTGCGACGGGTCTTTAAATTAAATATCCTATCTAAGATCGTTGTTGTGTTTTTCATTTTTTCTATCGGGCTTTTGCCTTTTATGGATGTTTATCCGCGTTTAAAATTTCACAATCAGAACAGGCTGCTGCCTGAATATTCACAATGGCTAAGTTCAGTGATAGAGGATAACGCCGTAGTGGTTGCTACAGATGAAAGTGCTTTTTATGTGCATTTTGGAAATATAAAGACGACCAACAGGCCCCTGAACATAGACCCTGTCAGAACAAAAGATATGCGCTTGTTCAAAGCTAAGATCGATAATTATCTGGACAATAACATTCCCGTATATTTTACGACCCTTTCTTTATATTCGTATGACCCTGATATGCTCTTTTTAGATTTTGTTTTGAAGAACTACAAGCTTAGATATATAGACAAAAAAATAACCGAGATCTGGCATAAAGGTATTTTTTTCAATAATCCGGGAAATAATATTCTTTATAGGGTAGAGCGCTACTAAAATGGCTAAAGCAAAAAATGAACTCCCTCAAGTAAAGATCTCTCAGATGTTCATGCTTCCGGTATTATCCACATTGATAACCCTTTTATTTATCGAGCTTATTCTATTAGCATTATTCAATCTAGACATCTTGAAGTTCGACCTTTCAAAACAAACGAGCAGGGCCGAAGGGCTCTACGAATACGACGCTGATCTGGGGTGGAAGCTCACGCCTTTTTATAACGAGATATATGTATGGGACCACGGCTATACCATTGAGAGTATAAATGCCAACGGGTGGCGGGACCTTTTATATTCTGTTAAAAAACCAAAGGATGTTTACAGGATCGCGGTGCTCGGATGCTCAAGGACCTACGGTTATGGAGTTAACATGCAGGAATCGTATCCTAAAGCATTAGAAAGGCTCTTTAAAGAAAGGCTGGACCAAAAAGTCGAGGTAATGAATTTCGGGGTCAACGGTTACGGCTTGTCCCAGATGACATTGAATTATCTCAAGAATGTCAGGGGCTATGACCCTGACCTGGTAATAATGCAGCTTTATGCCCCCTCTATCTTAAGAACTCTTTACACGAGGCTCTGGAAAGCAAATAAGCCGACCTATAAAATAATTGACGGTGAACTAACCCTGATAAACCATCCGGTTCCGGAGAACAAGACCGGGCCTGTCAGGGCTTATTTACTCGAAACAAGCCCTTTGTTCAGGTTCGTAAATGAATGCCTCCTGAAGATAGATGACAAAAAACCAGCTAACGCAAAAGCGGCCCTCGCAGTGAATAAACCCGCGCATGCTTTGAGCTCCGCTATTTTAAGGCATTTAAATGATAATGTTCAAAAAGACGGCGCAAAGCTTATTGTTTTTATCTGGGGCCAAAATAATGAGTGGCTCGAGCAGATCGTCGAAAATGCCGGGGTTGAAATATTCGCATTAGAGGACAATGAAGATATTGAAGTGTGGACGAGAAAAGGCGAGCTGGAAAATATTCCTCCTGCAAGGCACTGGTCACCCCTTGGCAACCAGTATGTAGCAGAAGCGATCTTTAAATATTTAATAAAAACAAGAACGGGGCAAGGCTTAAATTAGCCCCACCCCGTTAACAATTACCGCTCACCACATAGAATTGCCTGGAAATTAATGTATATGCTCGACCTTTGGACGCTCTAAGATCTTCACTTTTCTTCCCTTACCGACCTTCAATCTGTCATCGGCATACATCTGAATCGCTTTTGGGAACATGCTGTGCTCAAGCGTATGGACCCTTGCTTCAAGAGTTTCCAATGTGTCGTTTGGCGGTATCTTGAACCCTTCCTGCATGATGATCGGGCCATGATCCATCTTCGCGTCGACAAAATGTATCGTAACGCCTGTCACTTTTGCGCCATAAGTGAAAGCGTCCTTGATCGCCTGCTTGCCTCTGAAAGCAGGCAAGATCGACGGGTGAACGTTCAATATCTTGTTCGGGAACTCCTTAACAAAAAATGCTGATAATAATTTCATGTATCCTGCCAGCACAACAAAATCGATATTCGCTTCCTTTAAATGAATTACGATATCCCTGTCATAACTTTGCGGCGTTGCATAATCTTTGCGCACCATGCACAGGGTCTTTATTCCTGCCTCCTCCGCGCGCTTTAAAGCATAAGCCTTCCTATTGTTCGAAAATACGAGCGCAAGTTCAGCCTTGATCTTTTTTTGCTTGACCGCTTCTATTATTGCCTGCAAATTTGATCCGTCACCTGACACAAAAACAGCAAACCTTTGCATATATATCTCCTTTAATTCCTGTTAACGACAACTAAATAATACTCAATAATTATAACACTTATGATATCTAAAACAAATTCCAATATATATATTTAATGCAAGAGAATATTTAACGCAATATTATATAACCCGAGTTCAAAAAGCAAGTGCAACACCTAGAGAAAAAATGTTAGGATAGTTGCATGAAAAAACAATACAAACAAATCACCATTGAT
>JAHJCZ010000171.1 GCA_018812705.1 Candidatus Omnitrophota bacterium | reverse complement strand
GCTATCAGCTGCTAAGGTCGGCATAACATATGAACAATTAATTAAAAAGATTGTAAATCTTGCCTTTCAGAAAGTCTAATTATACTAGGCTTTTTCCTTTTTTTTAACCACATTTGACTTTATAATGCTTTATATGTATCATGCTATAAATATTATTTATATTGTTTGTAAAGATTAAATTTAATATGAATCTAACCAAATTGGGCTAAATATATGCTAATTATTAAGATCATTAAAGGCATTCTTCTTAAGGTAATAGAATTTTTAAGCAGTAATTTTGATCTTTTGCTTTCAATTAATATTGCTTTTTTGATTATGTTTCTCGCTTTATTGCTAGCTGTTGCATTAAATGATGAAGAGCAGCGGAGTGTGATAAAAAGTTACCTGAATGATCTTGTTCTGATAGTTATCATATCCATTGAAGCAGTTTTGATCATGTTGATGGGGCATGTTTACTGGAAGAATTACAAGCAGCCGGTTAAGACTTTTGTTTATCCAGGAGATATTGCAGATAATACGTTCTGGGCTTCGGAAAAACATACTATCTTCTATGTTAGAGGAGGTGTTTTAAAGTCAATCAGCATAAACGGAAACGATGAAAAAACTTTATTTACCTCGAATGATATCATAAAGGAGTTTAACTTTTCTCCAAATGGCAAGAAGCTTTTAATAATCACTAAAAAGGAAATTTATTGTTTAGATTTAGAAATTAAAAAGAGTATTCTTGTGGACTCGCTATCTGATGAGATAGATTCTCCTGAATTAAAAGGTACTTTTAGTTCAATTCAATGGTCTCCAGATAGTGAGAAATTTTGTTATGAAGCAGCGCGATGGTCGCAATATTCATCGCAGGATAACTTTTATGTTTATAATTTAACAAATGGTGAAAAACGAAGTTTAAAAAGTCCAAACAGAAGGATAACTTCTTTGCATTGGGATATTGACGGACAGAATCTTTATTATATGCAATATGAGTCAAAAGATACCATGCTTTACAGTTATCCCTATGAAATAAAAGTTTATAGGATGAAATTTGATGAAAAAGAAGCTGAATTTATTGCGGCAGTTCCAAGTGATTCATCAAGTATTCCTTTTGAGAGCTTAAGATTCAGGGATGTTAAGCTGTATGTTGATTATGGAGGATTATCGTTCAGTAGAGTTAAATCATTTGGCGTAATTAAATCTAAAAAAGGCCAGATCGTCGGCATTGATGATGATGATTATTTGTTTTTTATTAGAAGTAGATGGTTTCGCGAAAGATTATTTCAGATACCTCGTGCACTCGCGGCAGATCGCGACCCCCGTTACCAATATTTGGGAGGAGATCTGACAATTGAAGAAATGGCATGGATCATAAATTCTCCGTATGTTGTGATTGACGATTCTCTAGAAGGGCTTTTGCTTCTTAATCCATATAATAAAAAAATCGGTTATATCGGCGTACAGGATGCTGATTTTATGGGCTGGTATGACAAATAGTTGTTTTTCAACATTTTTTTAAAATAATATCAAAAAAACAGGAAGGTCATTATGGGGAAAAATACTGATGCTTTAAATAGGGCTGAGAAAGAAAGATCTTTGAGAAAACAGGGAAGCGCTGCAATAAGTCAAAAGAATGAACTTTCTGATTATGGAATTATTGGAAAAAAAGGTTTAAAGAATTCTTTATTGATCTGGTTTTTTTCTGCTGCTGTGCTAATAACTGTTTTGCTTGCTTTTAATAAGCAAGGAAGCCAAAAGATACCTTTAAGCGAAATATTTCCTGAACAAGAGGTTTTTCCAGTTGAGGTTGAGTATGAGTTTGTAGGTCAGGAAGTAGTGAATCAAGAGGAACAAGCAGAAGCTAAAGAAGCTGTGGTAATAGCAAAAAAACAAGTCGTTAACATTGTTGAAGAAAATAAGGTTGCAAAAGAAGAGGCAAAAGAAGTGGTTTTTAAAAAACCTGTACTTGAGCAACCTGCTGGTGTTTTTTATGCTGTTCAAGTAGCATCATTTAAGGATAGCAGTAGAGCAAAACAAGATGTTGAGAATCTGACTAAAAAAGGGTATAAGGCCTATTCTTTGCCTGCGAATCTTGGTAGTAAAGGTACTTGGCATAGGGTTTATATTGGAAAGTTTGATACTAAAAATAGTGCTATGCTGTTTTTGCAAGAAATAAAGAAAGATTTTGCAGACAGTTTTATCAGAAAGATACAATAAGGGCATGTGCCTTTAATCGACATTGATATGAAAAAAGATTTACTAATTTGCATCGCTGTTTTTTTTGTTGGGATTTTTGTTTTTTCTCAAGGATTAGGGCAGCATGGTCTTGAATATAGAGATGATGAGATATTTTACTATCAGAGCACCAAAGAAATGGTTAATGATGGCAATTATATGTCTCCGACATATTTTGGACAAAACAGATTTCAGAAACCAATATTGTTCTACTGGTTAATTGTTCTTTCATATAAAGTTCTTGGAGTTAATTGGTTTGCTGCTAGATTTGTATCGGTGATATTTGCCTGTTTATCACTAGTTGTTACTTGGTTAATAGCTAAAAGATTGTTTGATGGGAAAACGGCAACTTTAAGTTCTGGGATATTGATGACAGTGCCAATGTTCCTAAGGCATGCCAAAAATGCTGTTCCGGATATGGCTTTGAATTTTTTCATAGTACTTGCCGTTTATTATGCGATCCTGGTCATCGAAGAAGAGGACTATGGCAAGAATAGTATCCTGTTCTTTGTTTCTTGTGGCCTGGGATTTATGATAAAAGGATTTGCCGCTTTGATAATTCCTTTTATGGTAGTGTTTATATATGCGTTCTTAAACAAGAAGCAGAAAATTTTGTCAAGAATGTCTTTTGGGCGTGGCGCCTTAATCCTTCTGTTAGTAACCCTTCCTTGGTTTATTTTTATGATAGTAAAACATGGATCAACTTATATTGATTACATGCTGATCGACGAGACAAAAAACAGGCTTTTGGATAATAGATCAAGAAATAGCACAAAACATTTGGTAGGCTTGTTAAGTCGAGTTGGTTTTTATTTTCAAGTTCTCATGTCATATTTTGCTCCATGGGGTATTTTTTTATTTGGAGCAATTCCTTTAGCAATTTCAAAACATTTTAACTTAGGAAGTTCTCAGGGAGATGTTTTGAAGGAAAAGAGGTCTTTTGTTTTGATGTTGATCTGGTTCTTCTCAGTTTTTAGCTTTTTCTCAATAATGTCTTTTAGGATCAATCATTATATGCTGGTTCTTTCTACTCCATTTGCAATCTTGATAAGTAAATTCTTTTTATGGGAAATTGATGTGAAGGGTGTTTGGGTCCGATCTGTTTACTTTGTTCGTCGATATTTAATAATATTGTTTATTGCCATAGGCACTTTCGCTTTTAGTTTTCTAGTGGTATTCCTTTTAGGAAAAAACAATTTGTGGATAGCGATCTATGTTTTAATGTTTGTTTTAATGGCTAAGGCATGTTTAAAAAGAAATGCAGTTTTTGCCCCGGCAGTTTTATCTTTATTTTTGATGTTTGTTTTTGCTCAGTCGAGCTTAATGGGTGAAGCCAACGTTACTCCGCATTCAGCTTTTCAGAGATTTGCAAATACGATCAAAGAAGACCCTAACGGACCTGTTGCTGTCGCTGTAGGCAGTAATGATATTCACGAGAAAGAGTTTCAAGTATATTTTGATGAAAAAGTGATTAAAGCAGCAAATGATTCTGAGAGTGAAACAGGGGCAATGTTGTTTAAATTTTTCAACGATAACGATAAGGCTTATTGTTTGTTAACGGAAGAAGATTTTAAGAAGGCATTAAATTCTGTAGGTTTAGAGTCGCTTAGAATAGTTCAAAATGAATATATTTTTAGAAGAAGAATGTACATTGATAAAGGATTCTTTATTGGTTTGTTGCAGTTTGATGACAATAAAGTGCGTGATTATTTAATGGAGAAAGTTGTTTTAGTCAGAAAGGATAAAAATGCCTGATAGTTTTATAAGCAAAGGTGTCTTAGATTGCTCTATTGTTGTTCCGGTATACAATGAAGAAGAATCTTTGAGGGAGCTATTTGGGGAGATCTTGAAAATTATGACTCCCCTGAAAAAGGATTATGAAGTGATTTTTGTTGATGATTGTTCATCGGATGCATCAGAGGTTATGATAAATGACTTTTGTAGGGAGTTTCCCGAAGTCGCTAAGAAGTTGACTTTGAGTGAGAGAAGTGGGCAGACACAGGCATTAAGGAGAGGTTTAGATTCAGCGATCGGCAAGATAGTTATTAGTCTTGATGCTGATCTGCAAAATGATCCTGGAGATATTCTAAGACTTTTGGATAAAATGGAAGAGGGCTATGATTGTGTTTGTGGATGGCGTAAGGCAAGGCAAGATACGATTTTAAAGGCTGCTATGTCTAAGTTCGGCAATGTTATGCAAAGATTGTTTACTGGGATGAAGATACATGATGTTTCCTGTACTTTAAGGGCATATAAAAAAGAATGTGTTGGCAAAATTGCTCTTAACTGGGAAGGACAGCATCGTTTTATTCCTTTAAGTTTATCATTGCAAGGATATAGAGTTGGTGAGATCGTTTCTAACCATCGAAAGCGCAAATATGGTTATTCAAAATATAATCATAGGCGAGTTTTTAGAGTTGTCGTTGATTTTTTTAGAGTTCTAAGTGTAAGGGGGACAAAATGAATTGTGTGGAACAGTCAATACCAGGCTGGTTGTTAATTTTGGGATTTTCTGGGCAGGTTGCTTTTAGCTTGCGTTTTATTGTTCAATGGGTACGTTCAGAAATAAAAAAAGAAAGCTATATTCCCATAGCATTTTGGTATTTCAGTCTAGTTGGAGGTGTATTGTTGCTTTTATACGCATTCTTTAGAAAAGATCCCGTTATAATCATGGGTCAGAGCGCAGGATTGATAGTATATATCAGGAATTTAAGGTTGATATATAAAAAGAACAGGCAACAGTGATAAAAGATTTATAAGCTCTAAGTATCAAGAAACTGACAGTTTGTGGCTTACAGCCAATTGTTGAGTATAATGAAAGAACATTTATATTGTTTTTGGGTATAGATTTGATAGAATACAATTCTACGAGAAGAATGTCTTTGTTTGAGATAGTTATTTTGGATTAGCAAACTCATCTCTTTAATATTAAACTTATACTAAAGTGCATATTTGCAAGGATTGATGAAATGAGAAAAATTTTAGTTTTGTTAGTCATCTGTTTAGTTTTTGTTGGCTGTACAACCACTCAAAAGGGTGCAGCTATAGGAGGGTTAGGGGCAGCAGCTGTTGGAGGTATAATTGGGCACCAATCAGGTAAAGGTGCTGAAGGTGCCGCTATTGGTGCGGCAGCTGGCGCATTAGGTGGATATGTTGTTGGTGAAAAAATGAAACAAAAATTTTGCCCTGTTTGTGGTAGACATTTTGATGACTCCGTTGTTTATTGCCCATATGATGGGGATGAATTAAAGCTAAGAGTGAAATAAGTTTTTAGGAGAAAAATTTTTGAAGATCTTAATTGTTGATGATTCTTTGTTAGATAGAAAGCTTCTTATGAATGTTCTTAAGAAGGCTGGTTTTGAGAATGAAATACTGCAAGCTTCTAATGGAGAAGAAGGCATTAAGATGATGTATGAGTATATGCAAGAGATCTGTCTTATATTTCTTGATTGGCAGATGCCAAACATGGATGGGATTGAAGTTTTAAAGCTTACTCGCAATATTTCCTACGTAAAAGATATCCCGATTATTATGGTTACAGCATCTGGTTCTGAAGCAAATAAAAAAGTAGCTTTGGATGCGAATCCTGATTTGGCTGGTTATGTTGTTAAGCCATATACAGCATCGAGTTTAATTAGAACAGTTGAACCTTATTTAAAATAACTTTTCTGGAGTAATAATCTATGAATCTTGATCATGGCGAACATTTTGGGGATTTTATTGTCCCTCAGGGAACAGATCCTTTTTATGTCCAAGCACTTTTGTTGTCTGAAGTTGTTAAGAGAACATTAGAGCAAAGAGCAAGCATTGAGCTTTCTGATCATCCTGAAATTAAAAAGGTTCCTATAGTCGCTTTTATGAAAAGAATGAGAGTTTGGGGTTTGGATAAGTTTAAGGAAAATACTTATATCTCGACGGTAAATATGTATAGGTCAAAAGATGATATGGATAAGGAAAAAATTCTTGGAGCAATTGTTTTGTATATGGAAGGAGATTTTATTCCTTATCTATTTAAAAGATTGGGTTATCCGGATATAGATGACCAAAATGAGCAGGATGTTGAGGATGCAATAGGAACATTTTGCAACTTGATCGCAGCTAAATTTAAACAAGGTATCATTCAAATCGGTTACAAAGAACTTGAAATGTCTCACTTCTCAAGTTATCAGGATCAAGTTCCCGGGGGTGTTCCTTATGATACTTCCCAAGATCATAAGTATCAGATCTCTTTTAACATCAGGGACCAAAAAAGAATAGTTGTAGAGCTTACAATGGCTTCTATTCCAAAAGCCGACTTATATTAAGGTATGCTGTCTTATGTCAAAAAAGAATATTGCCGTTCTTTCAATAATAGCCTTTTTTATAATTGGCAGTGTCATTTCTGTTAAGTATTATTTTAAGGAAAAGCCTGTAGAGATCAGGGTCGGTTCTCTTGCAAGAGTTCGGGGCAATGACGCTGCGCCAATAAAAATAGTCGAATTTATGGATTTTCGATGCTATCCTTGTGCTTTGGGTTCAAAGTATTTAAAAACATTGATAAAGGAAAATCCGGATTCGATCCGTTTAGAAATGAAGTATTTTCCGCTTAGCATAAATCAAGATTTTGCGATCAGTGCTCGCTATGCTGAATGTGCTTCCCGGCAAGGCAAATTTTGGCAGTATCATGATCTATTGATTGAGGAACAGGAAAAGTGGAAGAAGTATATGAATCCTCAGACTGTTTTTGAGTCTTATGCTAAGCAGATCAAGCTTGATACAAAGCAATTAGATGCCTGTTTGCAGGACAAGACCGTTTTTAGAAAGATATTAGATCTGAAAGAAGAAGGCCAAGCATTAGGTGTGACTAGCACTCCTACTTATTTTATAAATGGGAAAAAGATAGTTGGTTTGAAGTTGTTAAAAGAAGAAATCTCTAGCCTGTTAAAAGTGCATTCTGCGCAATAATTTCTGTGATAATATGTTTAGAATGAACATTAAACGAGTAATTAATTTATTAAGTTTGACCCTTTTAACCCTGGTTATCATTCCTAAAATGTCCATTAGTGATCAAAAAATCAAAAATCCGAATGTAAGTGGTCAATTCTATGATTCCAGATCAGAACGATTGTCAAAAGATATAGATAAATTTCTGTTAGACGCGAAAGTTACTCAGAGAGAAAAGTTTATAGATATTATTATTTCGCCGCATGCTGGATATATTTATTCAGGAGCAGTTGCAGCTCATGGGTTCAAAGCGGCAAGTAAGAATAAATATAAAACAGTTGTTATTCTTGCTCCGAGCCATTTTCATGGGTTTGATGGCGTATCAATTGGTTTGTATGATGCTTTTAAAACTCCGCTTGGCGATGTTCCTGTTGATTTGGATTTTGCGAAGAAGCTGGAATTATTGAATGACAAGTTCTATTTTGACGAAAAGGCTTTTGCTAGAGAGCATTCCCTAGAAGTGCAGATACCATTTATTCAAAAGACATTTAATAATTTTAAAGTAGTTCCAGTTGTTGTCGGGCAGATCAGCGCACAAACTTTGAAAGATTTTGCGCAAGCGCTTAATGTAGTTATCGGTAATAGGAAAGATGTTCTCGTCGTAGCTAGCACAGATCTTTCTCATTATCACGATGCAGAATTTGCACGAAATATAGACCGCAAAACTATAGAAGTTATAAAAAGTCTTGATGTTCAGGAGTTAGTTGAAGGAAGTTATTTGAAAACATTGGAACTTTGCGGAAGCATGCCTGTCGCGATTTCAATGGTTTATGCAAAATTAAAAGGCCTTACGAATGTTGAAGTTCTTACTTATGCAAATTCTGGAGATGTTTCAGGAGATAGATCAAATGTTGTTGGTTATGTTTCTGCTATCATATATGGTGATAGGGGTATCGCAGAAAGCAGTATAGAGGAAAACGTTGGCCTTAAAGAAGGTGGGGCTGATCAGGATGGATTATCCGTCGATCAAAAGAAGAGGCTTCTTTTTATTGCTAGAAAGACTGTTGAGGAATATGTTAGGAACAAGAAGAAACTTGATTTTGCGGAGAATGATGCACGCTTAAAACAGCCGGAAGGGGCTTTTGTAACTTTAAAGAAAAATGGAAAGCTCCGAGGATGTATAGGCAATATAATCGCTCAGGGGCCTTTGTATTTAACAGTTCGCAATATGGCTATAGCTGCAGCCAGCCAAGATCACAGGTTTAGTCCGGTAACCGTGAAAGAATTAGATGATATTGAAATAGATATTTCTGTTTTAACGAAGCCTCGTGTAGTGAAAAGTGCTAGTGAGATCGTTCTAGGCAAGCATGGTGTGATAGTCTCGAGAGGGTCTTTTAATCAAGGTGTATTCTTGCCGCAGGTTGCTACCGATACAGGCTGGAGTAAGGAAAAATTTTTATCAGAACTTTGTTCTCAAAAAGCGCAACTTCCGCCAGATTCATGGAAAGACCCTGCAACAAAACTAGAAGTTTTTGAAGCGATAGTTTTTGATGAACACGAACTTAATGATAAATAACCAATGTTTGGTTTTCTGTTTTAATATTTGTATGCTTGTTGTCTGGCGCGCAAATTTCATTTTTTATATTATTTAATAATTGATTTATTTAATGTTGCGATTACATTTTAGAATCGTTTTTATGCCTTCGTCGAAGAACTCAATATCCTTCCCAAAAAATAATCAAAAATAATCCAAACAACTGTTGAGTTAGGTTACACGTTTGTTATTATAATAATAACTACTAGTACTAGTTAATTTACAATGATAAACCACAATATATAGTGCTTATATAATAGCGTTGTTAAAAAGGCAATGTAAAGTATTTGTTTAAGCCTATCTCTATATTGTGGGTGATTATTAATCTGCTACAATATATGGTACCTGAAAAAAAACGAAAATCAAAATTTGGATTTTGTGATCGAGGGATTAGTCTGTGCAAAATTTCCAGAAATTTTGTAAAGGAAAATACTCCTTTATATGTTTTTCGTTCATTTCTAAAATCCAGCCCTCTTTTTTTTATTATAATAAGTCTATTAATATCATTATCATCATATTCATATGCTGCTGACATAGAAGCAGTTCTTGATTCTGCTGATGGCAGTAGTTATTTCAAAGTTCAGGATTCTGCAGCTACAGATGCTTTTTCTGTTGATTCAGAAGGAAAAATGGTCGTAGGTCATGCTGTTGCTGTTGATGGAAGTGAAATGCTGAAATTGCAGAATGCTGGTGGGGATTTTAGTATTTTTGTATATAGCGGAGTTTGTGAGACTAATGTTATTGCTGAGATTGGTGATATGTGTGTAAATGAAACTAATGGTCTTGTATATATAAAGCGTGCTGATGGTGGAGCCGCTACTGGATGGAGAGAGACTGCTGTTACGGTTCCTGCAGTAACAGGTACAGAATTTCTTGGTTCTGCAACTATTGCCTGGTCTGACATTTATGTTAGAGCAATTAGAACTGATGCCGGAGAGAATTTGACTATTGATACTGAGGGAGGAACTATAAATATTGATGATACAACGATTGACTTGGCTACTCAAACTGTCGATGTAACTCTAAAGGCTGACGAGGTAGATGGTCTTAATTTTGACGGCAATACTCTTTCTATTGATGCTCAGAATGACCGGGTTGGATTTGGTGATGCTGCACCCTTGTCAACAGTACATATCGGTGCTGGTGGAGCACTTGCTAACATTGATGGTTCTAATGATCTTTATGTAAATGGCGATATTGAATCTGCTGGTACAATTTATGCGACTACTGTAAGTGCAGGGACAATTATTGGTTCTATCGATGCCGATTTAACGCCAGGTTCAGTTGTTTTTGGTGATGCCACAGGGGCTATTGATGAAGATAATGCAAGCCTCTTTTTTGATGATGCGAACAACTATTTTGGTATTGGTACAGCAGCACCGGGAGCTAAATTAGAAGTTGAAGTTGAGGCCGCTGAAAATCAGCAAGCAGTTATAATTGATTCAGCCAGAGTTGATCAAATCGCGATCAATATAATTGCCGGGCAGACCACAGCTGATGTTATTAATGTTTCTGCTGCGGCGCTTACAACAGGTATCGGCTTTGATATGAGCGATGCAGATGCATTAGTTACCGGATCGATAGCAAGTTTTAGATCAAACAGTGCCGATGCCAGCGCTCGCACTCTTGTTCAAATCACAAATGCTAATGCGGCATCGGCAGGCACCACAGTTTTGGGTATTCATCAGGATGGAGCCGAGTTGGCACTTGATGTTAATGCAACAGAGAACGAGGATGTTGTCCGTATCCAGGCCGCAAATGCAACATTTACAAATGATGCTTTAGTTATTGAATCTGCTGAAGAAGATACAGGAGCTTTTAACTTTATAAAACTTACCAGTGATTCTGATGGGACTCCTGACGATGAACTAACAATTGCTCAGGATGGTACGATAACTACTGATGGAAATCTTATTGTTACTGGAAGTTCTACTCTTAGTGGTCCTCTCTTGGATATTTCAAGTCAAACGGTTGATGTTACTTTAAATAATGCAGTTGATGCTATTAACTTTGACTCCAACACTCTTTCAATAGATGCATTAAACCAAAGAGTTGGTATTGGTAATGCTGCTCCTGATGCAGCATTGCACGTTGGAACAGGGGCAACTGGTTCTAGAGATTTTGCTGATGGGCCTGGTGATGTCTATATTGAAAATGACCTGGAAGTTGACGGTAGTGTATGGCTTGGTGACGCTTCTGTTGATAATATCGAGATCAGGGGAAGTATGGTTTATAGCGCGAGCATCGATCTTGACGGAAATGTTCTTTCTTTAGATGTTGACGGAAACACAACTTTAACAGCAGATACTGATGATCAGATCGATATAGCTATAGGTGGCGTCGATGATTTTATATTTACAAAGGATCAATTAGATGTAACAGGAGCGCAAATAATAAATGTAGGGACAATAGATGCAGGGGCAGTTGCTTTAGAGATAACAGCTACAACGGAAGTAGTAGTCAATGAAGATAGTGAAGATGTTGACTTAAGGGTTGAGTCGGATAACCAGGATGATATGTTTATAGTAGATGCGGGAGTTGACCGAGTTGGTATAAATACATCTACACCTCAAGCAGGTTTGACTATTGGAGCGGGAACAAATGATTATGCCAGAGGGATAGACGATCTTTATGTAACGGGAAACCTAGAAGTTGACGGAAGCGTATGGTTGGGAGATGCAGCGGTAGATAATATCACTATCAATGGAGAAATGATCTATAACGCAAGCATTGATCTAAACGGTAATAGATTGACGCTGGATTTAGATG